>NZ_BAML01000018.1 GCF_000615845.1 Ligilactobacillus hayakitensis DSM 18933 = JCM 14209 | reverse complement strand
GCGAGGGTAGGAAGTCGCTATGCAACTGAGGATGTATATAAATACATCCTCTTTTTTATTACAATTAAAAATCCGATAAAATAGGGGCATAATTTGACTGTTATAAGATTTTAAATTATAATGAAAAGGTATACATTCTATTTATGCAAAAATAATGTATATATATTGATTGACAAATGTCAATGTAGTTTGGAGGAATTTATATGAATGGAGATGCAAAGGATACGGCATTCTTTGGGCATCCAAGGGGTTTATCAACCCTGTTCTTTACTGAAATGTGGGAACGTTTCAGTTACTACGGGATGCGTGCAATCTTGTTATACTACATGTATTATTCAGTTACCAAAGGTGGACTGGGTATGGACAAGACAACTGCAGCATCAATTATGGCAATTTACGGTTCACTTGTGTATCTTTCAAGTGTTCTTGGTGGATTTATTAGTGACCGTATCTTAGGAAGTCGAAAAACGGTATTTATTGGTGGAATTTTGATTATGCTCGGGCACATTGCTCTATCTACACCGTTTGGTCAAGCCGCACTTTTAATTTCAATTATTTTAATTGTTTTAGGTACCGGGTTATTGAAGCCAAATGTCTCAGAAATGGTAGGGGCCCTTTATTCGGATGACGATCCACGTATTGATGCAGGATTTAATATTTTTGTTTTCGGTATTAATATGGGGGCGTTTATTGCACCAATTTTAGTTGGTCAAGTTGGGATGAAAATTAATTTTCATCTTGGTTTTTCATTAGCTGCCATCGGGATGTTCTTTGGATTAATTCAATATTGGGTTGATGGTAAGAAATATCTTTCAAAAGATAGTTTATATCCTACTGATCCAATTGATCCGAGTGAACTTAAAGGTATTTCAATTAAAACAATTATTGGTCTTGTAGCATTGGTATTAGTACTTGTCATTATGCAATTATTCAATGCTTTGAATATCACAAATGTTATTAACTTGATTTCAATTATTGCTGTGTTAATTCCTATTTACTATTTCATTACAATGTTAAGCAGTACCAAGATTTCAACTGATGAACGTTCTAAAGTTTGGGCTTATGTTCCATTATTTATTGCTTCAGTTTTATTCTGGTCAATTGAAGAACAAGGGTCAGTTGTGTTAGCATTATTTGCTAGTGATCAAACACGTTTATCATTATTTGGAATTGGTTTTGAACCAAGTTTATTCCAAAGTATGAATCCATTGTTTATTATGTTATATGTCCCTATTTTTGCCTGGTTATGGGTTAAATTAGGAAAGAGACAACCTTCATCACCAGTTAAATTCTCTTATGGGCTATTCTTTGCTGGATTATCATTCTTATGGATGGCAATCCCTGTTATCTTATTTGGAACAGATGCAAAAGTAAGTCCATTATGGTTAATTATGAGTTGGGCCTTAGTAATTATTGGGGAAATGTTAATTTCACCAATCGGATTATCAGTAACATCTAAATTAGCTCCAAAAGCATTCCAATCACAAATGATGAGTATGTGGTTCCTTGGTAATGCTGCAGCTCAAGCTATTAACGCCCAAATCGTTAAATTATATACTGCAAATACAGAGGTTGCCTACTACAGTATTGTAGGTTTAATTACAATTTTATTTGGTATTTTATTACTATTTTTATCACCAAAAATTAAGAAATTAATGGTTGGCGTAAATTAATTTTCTAAGCACGTAAAATTTTATAATTTTATGTGCTTTTTTACTTGCAAAACACAATAAAATCATGTATATTATACATTGTAATATTTATGGAAGGGTAGCGAAGTCTGGCTAAACGCGGCGGACTGTAAATCCGCTCCTTCGGGTTCGGTGGTTCGAATCCACTCCCTTCCACCATTATTGGGGTATAGCCAAGCGGTAAGGCAACGGTTTTTGGTACCGTCATGCGCTGGTTCGAATCCAGCTACCCCAACTACTTTAGACTGGGTGTCATCCCAGTCTTTTTTTGTAACTTAATTTAAAAATCCAAAGGGGATAGAAATATGAAAATCGGTTTTATTGGTGTAGGCAACATGGCCAAGGCAATAATTCAAGGATTATTAAATGCTGGCTTTAAGGGAAAGAATATTTTTATTCATAGCAAGCATAAAGAAAATTACCAAGAATATGCTAATCAATTCGGCTTAAATAGCTGTGATTCTAATGCTGAAGTGATAAAGAATACGGAATATACATTTTTAGCAGTTAAGCCCAGTATTTTAGATGAGGTACTGTTAGAAATTAAAGATCAACTTAAAATTAAACCAATTAATTTGATTTCAGTAGTGACGGGTGTAAGTCTTAGTAAAATTGAGCAAAAATTAGACGGCATTAAAGTTCCGCTAATTCGAACTATGCCTAATGTTAATGTTGAAATTAATCAAGGAATGACGGCATTGTGCGCGAATGATAATACCACAACTGAGATTTTTAGCGATGTGAAAAAGTTATTTGAATTTCTAGGAGAAATCACGGTTCTAGAAGAAAAGGATTTTAGTACCTTTGTCGCATTGGCTGGAAGTTCACCAGCTTTTGTTTACTTCTTTATTGATTCATTGTCTCGAGCTGGTGTTAAGTATGGAATCAATAAAAAAGAGGCAACAAAAAATTGTCACGCAAGCTGTTTTAGGAAGCGCTGCGAAAATTTTAAAATCAAATAAGAACCCATGGGAATTAGTTGATGAAGTTTCGTCACCAGGCGGATCAACGGTTGTAGGGGTTTTAGCGATGGAAGAAGCTGGTTTTATGACATCAATTATCAAAGGTGTTGATGCCACAATAAAAAAAGATAAAGGATTAGAGGAAAAATAGATGGAATCGCCTGTTTATATTCAAATACATAATCATATAAAAAAAGATATTGAATCGGGCAGATGGAAAATAGGAGAAAAAATTCCACCTGAAAGAGAACTTTCAAAAGCTTTTGGCGTGAGTCGAATGACTTTACGCCAAGCAATTCAAACGCTTGTAGATGAAGGAATCTTAGAACGTAAAGTGGGGTCAGGGACATTTGTCGCACGAAAAAAAGTTCAAGAAAAAATGATAGGAATAACCAGTTTTACTGAAATAACCGAATCACAAGGAAAAACGCCAACAAGTAAAACAGTTTCTTATCTTGTAACTACACCTTCATTAAGTGAAAGTGAGGCATTGTCTTTAAGTGACCAACAAAAAGTTTTACGGATGGAACGTATTCGGTATGCTGATAAATTGCCGATTTGTTTTGAAGTGGCTACGGTACCATATGATTTGGTAAGTCAATTTGAAAAATCTGAAATCACCTCATCTCTTTATAAAACTTTAGAAAAGAACGGCTTTGAAATCGGCCATGCACAACAGACTGTGTCGGCAATGTTAGCGTCTGAACGGATTGCGGATTTTTAAATTTAAAAAAGGGGAAGCAATTCTAAGATTACGCCAAATTACGGAGTTAAAAGATGGACAGCCGTTTGAATACGTTCGAACTCAATATGCTGGTGAAAGATATGAATTTTATTTAGAAAAATAAAAGACTTGATAATCAAACATTTTGAAACGTTTGGTTATCAAGTCTTTTTATCGTTTAAAAAATTTTTTTCGATAAACTAAAAGTAAATATTTTGGCAATGCCATCATTCGCCCAATTCTTGAGGGTTCTTGGATCAAACGGTAAAGCCATTCGATATGGTGTTTTTGCCAAAAAACTGGCGCACGCTTGCTCATTCCAGCTAGTACATCAAAGCTGCCACCAACTCCCATCCAAATTGCAGGAGCTAAATTTTTATTTTTAGCAATAAAATATTCTTGTTTTGGAAATCCAAGCGCTGCAAAAACAAAGTCAGGTTGGCTTGATGCAATAGCAGATGTTATGTGATGATCGTCTTTAAAATATCCATCATATGCGCCCACAATCTTGATATTGGGAAAATCATTTTTAATATTTACTTGAACTTGTGAGATAACTTCTGGTTTAGCTCCAACAAGAAAAATTTTTTTGGAGTACTTGTTAGCAAAATTTAATAAAGAAATTAAAGTATCATAACCAGTTACTCGTTCTGGTAAGGGGGTTTTTAAAATGCTTCCACCAATGATAATTCCGATTCCATCAGCAATGACATAATCAGCTTGTTTAATAGTTTTTTGATATTCTTTATCTTTACGAGCAGCAAGGACAATTTCGGGATTAGCAGTAACAACAAATCGATTTTGGTGGTGTAAACTATCTTTTTTTAATTGTTCAATAAATTCATGATTTGTTGTTGATAGAAAATTAATCCCTAAAATATCTACAGTTGATTTTTTCATTAAATAAACTCTCTTTCATCGAATATCGGTAATTTCATTATACCTTAATTTTTGATGGATATGACAAGGTTTGCAAAAAGTGATAAAATCAAATTTGAAATTCAAAATGATATATGATTATATAAATATTATTTTGAAGAGGGAGGAAAAAGATGGGAAAAACATTTCCTGATGATAGTTACACACTACATACAGACTTATATCAGTTAAATATGATGGAAACATACTGGCGCAAAGGTATAGATCAAAGAAAAGCGATTTTTGAAGTATACTTTAGAAAATTACCATTTGAAAATGGATATGCTATTTTTGCAGGTTTACAAAGAATTATTAATTATATTAATAATCTTCATTTTACCGAAAATGATTTAGAATATTTGGAAACAGAAGTTGGCTATAATGCGGATTTTATTGATTATTTACGTAATTTTAAATTTACCGCTACTTTACGTGCTGTTTCAGAAGGTGAAGTAGTATTTAATAATGAACCGCTTATTCAAGTTGAAGGTCCATTGGTAGATTGTCAATTAGTAGAAACTGCACTGCTAAACATGGTTAATTATCAAACCTTAATTGCAACTAAGGCAGCGAGAATGCGTTCTGTTGTAAATAACGATACTTTATTAGAATTTGGAACTAGACGCGCTCAAGAAACAGATGCTGCACTTTGGGGAACGCGTGCAGCTTATATTGGTGGTTTTGATGCTACAAGTAATGTACGTGCTGGTAAAATTTTTGGGATTCCTGTCAGTGGAACTCACGCCCATGCACTAGTGCAAGCATATCGTAATGATTATGAAGCTTTCAAAGCCTATGCTGAGACTCATCGTGATTGTGTATTTTTAGTGGATACATTTGATACTTTAAAAAGTGGGGTTCCTACAGCTATTCGAGTAGCAAAAGAAATGGGAGATAAAATTAATTTTGTGGGAGTTCGAATTGACTCTGGTGATATGGCATATATTTCTAAGAGAGTTCGTGAACAACTTGATGAAGCTGGCTTTACTGATGCAAAAATTTTTGCTTCCAATGATTTAGACGAAAAAACCATTACAAACTTGAAGATGCAAGGAGCTAAGATTGATTCTTGGGGTGTGGGAACAAAACTTATTACAGCCTTCGATCAACCTGCTTTAGGTGCTGTTTATAAAATGGTTGCAATTGAAGATGAAAATGGCATTATGGAAGACACGATTAAAATTTCAAGTAATGCAGAAAAAGTCTCAACTCCAGGTAAAAAACAAGTCTGGCGTATTACCCGCAAATCCGATGGTAAATCTGAAGGAGACTACATTGCTTTATGGGATGAAAATCCAAGATTGGAAAAAGAATTATACATGTTTCACCCACAATATACGTATATTAATAAAACGTTGCAAGATTTTGATGCGCGTCCAATTCTTCAAGATATTTTTGTTCAGGGAAAACAAGTATATATTTCACCGACGATTGATGAGATTAAAAAGTATGCTCATGATAATTTAGATAGTCTTTGGGAAGAATATAAGCGTGACTTGAATCCCCAAGAATACCCTGTTGATTTATCACAAAAATGTTATGACAATAAGATGAAGATAATTCATGATATTCATGGAAAAATTAACTAAAAAACAATTTAAAGAAGGTAATAAACATGCGTCCTTTGCAAGCAGAAATTATTGCAGAACTAAAGGTAAAGCCAAAAATTAATCCAGAAGAAGAAATTCGTCGTTCAGTAGAATTTTTAAAAGATTATTTGAAAAAACATCCATTCCTTAAAACACTTGTCTTGGGAATTTCAGGCGGACAAGATTCTACTTTAGCAGGAAAGTTATCGCAAATGGCAATTAGTGAACTTCGCCAAGAAACTGGGGATGATTCTTATCAATTTATTGCAGTACGTTTACCATATGGAAATCAAGCTGATGAACAAGATGCGATGGATGCCATTGAATTTATGCAAGCTGATAAAGTAGTTCGAATCAATATTAAACCAGCTGCAGATGCGATGGTTGCAAGCATTGAAGAAAATGATATTTCCGTAAGTGATTTCAATAAAGGAAATATCAAGGCACGCCAAAGAATGATTGCTCAATATGGGGTTGCAGGAGCAACAAGTGGGGCAGTTGTAGGAACTGATCACGCTGCTGAAGCAATTACTGGTTTTTATACTAAATTTGGTGATGGTGGTGCTGATGTGACTCCGTTATGGAGATTAGATAAGCGTCAAGGAAGACAAATGTTAGAAGTATTAAATGCACCGAAACATTTGTATGAAAAAACACCAACTGCTGATTTAGAAGAAAAAAGACCGGCATTACCAGATGAAGTGGCATTAGGAGTAACATATCAAGATATTGATAACTATCTTGAAGGACTCGAAATTAGTGAAGATGCAGCTTTAAAACTCGAAGCATGGTTTAATAAAACAAAGCATAAACGTCATTTACCAATTACAGTTTATGATGAATTTTGGAAATAAAAATATATTTTAAAGGGTTCGTTTAAATTCGATCCCTTTTTTAGAAGGAAAATATTAGATGGATAAAAATATTGTTAGTTTAATTCAAAAACAATTTGAATTTAAACCTAGCCAAGTACAAAATACATTAATGTTATTAGAAGATGGAAATACGATTCCATTTATTGCACGTTATCGAAAAGAAAAGACGGGTAGTTTAGATGAAGTAGCAATTCGTGATATCCAAAAAGAATATCAACGGGTTGAAAAACTATTGAAACGTAAAGCAGACGTTGAAAAAAGTATTGCCGAACAAGGAAAAATGACCGCAAAAATAAAAGCACAATTAAAAGATGCGGCTACACTGCAAGAAGTTGAAGATATTTATTTACCTTTTAAAAAAAAGAAGGTTACAAAAGCTCAAATAGCACGAGAAAATGGTTTAGAACCATTAGCAAAGTATATCTTATCTTTTCCAAAGAAATCACCAAAAGAAGAAGCTGAAAAATATTGCAATGAAAAATATCCAACAAAAAATGCAGTCATGGATGGAGCCTTAGATATTTTAATTGAACTATTCAGCGAAAATGTTCAACTTAGAAATTATATACGACAACGGTTCGAAAATTATGGTAAATTGACTTCAAAATTAAAAAAAGATGCGATTGATGAACAGCAAACGTATAAAATGTACTATGATTTTGAAATGAAAGTAACTAATTTAAGTTCGTATCAAATTTTAGCAATAAATCGTGGAGAAAAAGAAAAAATTCTCCGTGCTAAAATAGAGACTAATGAAGAAATTATTTTAAATTATTTCCGCTTCCGGATTATTTCAAAAAATGTTTCACCGGCAAATGAATTCATTATTAAAGCTTATGAAACTGCGTACAAAAAATCAATCAAACCAAGTATTGAACGTGAAATTCGTGCTAAATTAACGGAAAAAGCTGAAAAACAATCAATCGCTGTGTTTGGAGAAAATCTCTACAATTTATTGATGCAAACACCGTTAAAAGGAAAAGTAATTTTAGGCGTCGACCCTGCTTTTCGGACAGGGTGTAAATTAGCAGTTGTGGATGAAACAGGGAAGTTCATCACAAAAGATGTGATTTATCCACACGAAACTGCCAAAGATAAGAAACCTGATCCTAAAAAACGAGCTCAAGCTGTGGAAAAAATAAAAGCGTTGTTAAAACATTATCCAATTCAAGTCGTAGCAATTGGAAATGGGACTGCTAGTCGACAAACAGAAGCATTTATTGCGGATATTTTACGTGATTACCCACATGTGAATTATGTGATTGTCAACGAATCTGGGGCCTCAGTTTATTCTGCCAGTGAAATTGCACGCCAAGAATTTCCAGATTTTAATGTTGAAGAACGTTCCGCAATTAGTATTGCGCGTCGAATTCAAGATCCTTTAGCTGAATTAATCAAGATAGATCCTAAAGCAATTGGGGTAGGGCAATATCAACATGATTTACCTAAAGGACAATTGGATGATGAATTAAAAGAAGTTGTGCAAACGGCTGTTAATAAAGTAGGGATAAATTTAAATACAGCTAGTGTTCAATTGCTTCAAAATATTTCGGGATTAAATAAGACGATTGCACAAAATATTATTAATTTTAGAAATGAAAATGGTAAATTTGAAAAACGGGCAACATTAAAGAAAGTGCCACGTCTCGGACCCAAAGCATATGAACAAGCAGCCGGTTTCTTAAGAATTATTGATGGAAAAGAAAAGTTAGATAATACTGATATTCACCCCGAAAGTTATCCAATTGCAAAAGAGATTTTACAAGAAATTAAGCAAAGTGACGCTAGATTGGGCAGTTATAAATTAAAATCTGCACTTCAACAATTTTCAGTAGCAGATTTTATTAAGAAAACTAACTATGGGAAACAAACGGTTGAAGATATTGTTGAAAGCTTAGATAAACCAGGCAGAGATGTGCGTGATAAAATGTCGGGCCCGCTGTTAAGAAGTGATATTTTAAAATTAGAAGATTTAAAGAAGAGAATGCAGTTACAAGGAACTGTCCGAAATGTAACTGATTTTGGGGCATTTGTAGATATTGGGGTTAAAGTAGATGGCTTAGTTCATATATCACAAATGAAGAAAAGAAAGATTAAAAATCCTCGCGAGGTTGTTGCGGTTGGTCAAGTAATTGACGTTTGGGTGCTAGAAATAGATCAAAAACGGAATCGAATTCAATTAACAATGGTAAATCCAAATGAATAATCAAGAATTACAAAGCCTAGTTGAAAGTATTTCACTAGAATTTTTTAAATGCCCCTTTTTACACAAAGCTTATTTTAATTCTCGCCTAAAAAGTACAGGCGGAAGATATTTTCTAAAAAATCACAATATCGACATTAATCCAAAGATGTTAGAAGAATTTAATGAGCAGATTTTGATTGGGGTAATCAAACATGAATTATGCCATTATCACTTGCATTTAAGTGGACAAAAACATACGCATCGAGATTTAGTTTTCCGTAATTTATTACAGCAAGTAGGGGGCTTGAGATATGCTCCAAGAATTTCAAATGAAAAAATGAAGTACCAGTATGTTTGTCAACAATGTGAAAGAAAATTTTGGCGACAACGAAAAATGAATCCTGATAGATATCGTTGTGGCGCTTGTCATGGAAAAATAAAATTAATTTAAAAAATAACTTGTCAGATAAAAAAATGTTTGCTATAATTAATTCTGTTGTCGCGGGTATGGCGGAATTGGCAGACGCGTCAGACTAAGGATCTGGTGGGAATTATTTCCCGTGATGGTTCGAATCCATTTACCCGCATCGCTAGCGTAGGAGTCATTAATTGACTACTGCGCTTTTTTTATTTAATATATTTTGTGAGAAAAATAAATGGGAGTGGAAACATGAGTAAAGCAATCAAAATCTTATCTGTAGCAAGTTATCTTCCACAAACTAAAGTTACAAACGATGATTTAAGTAAAATTATGGATACATCTGATGAATGGATTGTATCACATACAGGAATTAAGAATCGCTATTACGCGATGAATGATGAAAATACTTCTGATTTAGCCACTTTCGTCGGGGCTAAACTTTTGGAAAAAGCTAATTTGGATGCAAGTGATATTGACTTATTAATTGTATCAACAATTTCTCCAGATGCATTAACCCCATCAACTGCAGCGATTGTTGAAAAAAAATTAGGGTTAACTAATGCGTTTGCATATGATATATCTGCAGCTTGTGCGGGCTTTATTTATGCTTTAAGTACAGCAGAAAAATTTGTTAATTCAGATCAATATCACCGTGCTATGGTAATTAGTGCAGAAGTTAATTCAAAAATGATGGATTTTACAGACCGGACATCAACCGTCTTTTTCGGTGATGGGGCTGCGGGTGTTATTATTGAAAAAAGTGATGATAAAAAATCACAATATTTAGCTGAAAAGCTTGAAACAAGTGGAGATGAAGAAGTAATTCACAGTGGACGAATGGCACCAATTCAAGCAATTGAAGCAAGCAATTATCCACAAATGGATGCATTCTTCCAACAAGGACGTCAAGTCGCAGAATTTGTAGATACTAAAGTTGCTAATCATATGAAAAAGTTTTTAGCAGACAATGATTTGAATTTTGATGATATTGAATATGTAATTCCACACCAAGCTAATTTACGAGTAATTGAAAAGTTAGCCGCTAAATTAGGTGTTTCAATGGACAAAGTTGCTAAAACAGTGGTTGATTCTGGAAATATTTCATCGGTTGGAATTCCATTGGCATTGGACAAACGTTTAGAAGAAGGAAGCCTAGAAGGTAAAGTATTGCTAACGGGATTTGGAGCAGGACTGGCAATTGGATCGATTTTATTAGAATTCTAATTGTAATTTGAGAGGGGACAAAGCATGGTAAAACTTGTATTGTTACGGCACGGACAAAGTACCGCAAATGAAGCTAATATTTATACTGGTTGGTCAGATATGCCGTTAACGCAATATGGCTGTCAACAAGCACGTGAAGCGGGGCGTAAAATATTGCAAAATAACTTACAGTTTACCCAAGTCCATACTTCTGTTTTGGTCCGTGCTATTAAAACCGCTAATTTGGTTATGCAAGAATCAAAGCAATTGTACCTTCCAATTTCTAAAACTTGGCGTTTAAATGAAAGACATTACGGGGCATTGCGTGGCTTAAATAAGGATTTTACCAAGAAGAAATATGGAGAAAAGCAGGTAGCACTATGGCGGCGATCATTTGATGCTAAGCCACCTTTATTAGATCACCCATTATGCAACGACGTTATGAAAAGATACCGTATGACGTATTGCCGGTAGGGGAAAGTTTACGGGATGCAAGTGAACGAATTTTACCTTATTGGGTGGAAAAAATTGCACCGCAATTAATTGCTGGTAATAATCAGTTAATTGTAGCACATGGAAGCACTTTAAGAGCGTTAATTAAGTACATTGAAAAGATTAGCGATGAAAACATCGATGGGGTTGAAGTTGCCAATGCACAACCAATTGTGTATACGTTAAATAAAAAATTAGAAGTTATTGATAAAAAAGTACTATAAAAAAACAAAAAGAGACTGGAATTTCCAGTCTCTTTTTGTTTAAGCTAATGATCCCATTGGATCCCAAGGAGCTAATACTTTAGGTTCTTCATTAAGAACGTCTTGTAATTCTTGAGGTAAGAATTTCTTGTTAACAACAACTTGGTAGCAGTATTCATTCATCCAGTTATCACTCATAACAAAGAATCCTTTTGTACCAACTTTGTCACCCCATGAGTTTTCAACTTTCCATTTAGTTGATTT
Organism: Ligilactobacillus hayakitensis DSM 18933 = JCM 14209; assembly: GCF_000615845.1. GTDB lineage: Bacteria > Bacillota > Bacilli > Lactobacillales > Lactobacillaceae > Ligilactobacillus > Ligilactobacillus hayakitensis. Next base: position 16,447 of record NZ_BAML01000018.1, on the reverse strand, counting down.
ACCATCAACTAAATCTACCCCAGTTAAAACCATTGCGTGTGTCATTAAACTTTCGGCATAATCTAAGCGTTCAGCTTTTGACATTGCAAAATCAACATCAAATAATTGGTCTTTGTGATAAAGTTCAGTATCCATGATACCTTTTTGACGATCAGATTCTTGACCAACATCACAACCGAACCAAACACTTTCGCCAGATTCAAGTTGTTTAATTGCAACTTTCTTAAATGTATCCATGTCAACATTTAAGTGACGAACACCACGGCTGCCAAGGACATTACCTAACATTTCAACAGTGTACATGTGGTTGTATGGCTTATCTGATGTTGGAGCATTGATGATTGATACGTAATCATCTAAATTCCAACCAACATATTTTTCATAGAATTCATGTGGTGTAATTCCTTGTTCAATGTGATAGTTGTTATCTTGATCGCGGAATTCAAAATCAAATTTAGTAGGAGGAACACCTAATGTATAAGATAAAATACGATAGATTTCACCTAAATTCTTTGTTTTGAATGCTTCAAGTTCTTCTTCGCTCGCATTGTTAGCAACAAGTTCTCGTAATGCTACAGCATCTTTTCTTAATTTAAGATTTAAAGTAGAATTTAATTCATTTGATTTTGATGAGTTATATGATTCAGGCATCACACTCTTAGGTACAACCCCATATTTTGCAATAATTGCAGTAATCATATCCCATTGGCCACCATCTTGTTGTGGAGTAGTCATTAGCCAAGCAACTTTACGATCAGAGGTTGGTAATGAAGCTGTTTCAATCACGTTATTGTAAAAATAATTTGATTTTTCTAGTTTATCCCAAAAGAATGTGTAACTTTGAGATAATTCAAAATCTTTAGCAACTTTAAAACGATCTTTCATATCATGACGCATTGTGTTTAATGCAGCAAACATCCAACAACGACCAGATTGTTTTTGGTTTGCAACATCTCCAGTATCTAAATCGATAGAAAATACTGGCGTCATATCGACTTCAGAACGATAATCAGCACTAGTTGCTAAAATTCCATTTTTTGTTACCGCACGACGTAAAACGTCATGCTTTTTGTCAGCTTCAAGGGCTTGTGAAAATGCTTGAAGTTGTTCACTTGTAATTGCCTTTTGCACAAAGACCACCATCCTTTTAATTAAATTATAAGTATTTTAAAACAAAATTTAAGAATAGTAAATATTTTTTTATCTCGCTTCTAATACTTGTGGTCCATTTTGTGTTCCAACAATCACAGTATTAACTAAATCTAAGAATAAACCATGTTCAACCACCCCAACTTGATGAATTAAGTATTCGGCTAATTCATGGGGCTGTTTAATTTCTTGTAAGTGTAAATCAATAATATAGTTTCCTGAATCTGTTTTAAGTAAAGAACCATCTTCATTGATTCTGAATTTAGGATTTAATCCTTTTTGCTTAAAGTTTTCCAAGACTGTGCCACTTCCGTATGGAATTACTTCGACTGGAAGAGGGAAAGAACCAATGTTTTTTGAAAGTTTGCTTTCATCAACAATCCAAATGTTTTTCTTTGATTTAGTCGCAACAATTTTTTCAAATAATAACGCAGCACCGCCGCCTTTAATTCCTTGAAAATCATCAGAAATTTCATCGGCACCATCAATTGTTAAATCGATGTGATCAACATCGTCAACATCTTTAATGGTAATTCCAAGAGATTCGGCTTGTTTTTTTGTTCGAATAGAAGTGGTTACGCCGATAACGTTAAGACCTTCTTCATTGACACGTCTTCCTAATTCGTCAACCATAAATTTAACAGTAGAACCTGTACCAAGGCCAACAATCATGTCCGGTTTAATCCAATCAACAGCTTTTTTTCCAACAAGAGCTTTTAGTTCATCTTGATTCATTATTATTCCTCCGAATTTTTTACTAATTTTTGATATTCAGGGTGACGTTTTAAAAATTCAACGGTAAAAGGACATAAAGCTAAAACTTGTTGATTTTGTTCTGCAACATTTTTCAAGAATTCTTTTGTAATTTTACCGGCAATTCCTTGGCCACGATAGTCATCGTTTACGAATGTGGTTTCAACTACGTAAGTTTGATTATCATCAATCATTGTAAAACCAATATGAGCAACTATTTTTTCATCTTTGTATAAGTCAAAGGAATTATTTGTAAATTTGTATTCCATAAAATCACCTCACAAGTTAATTATAGCATGTAATAAAATTGAATTTTTGCGTATAGCATAACTAATTTAACTAATTAATGTTAAGATAGTAGATGATAAAAAATATTTGAGGTAAATGAAATGAAACGAGGATTTGAAATTGTCACGAAATATCAAAATGATGGGATTAAATTACCAATTCGGATGACAAAAAACGCAGCTGGTTATGATTTCTTTGCCCGCGAAGATTTCTTGATTCCAAGTATTTGGAAATTAAATTTTTTGAAGATTTTACAATTAATAAGGAAGCAAAAACAATATTCAAATGATGAATTATTAACAGCTAAATCTGTCTTAAAACCTTTCTTGGTTCCTACGGGAATTAAGGCATATATGCAAGAAGATGAATTTTTGTTACTTGTTAATCGTTCAAGTGGACCTTTAAAACGACAGTTGATTTTACCAAATGGTGTCGGGATTGTTGATGCGGATTATTATAATAATCCAAGTAATGAAGGAGAGCTATTTTTTCAATTAATAAATTTTGGAATTACTGATCAATTAATAAAAAAAGGTGAACGGATTGGACAGGGGATTTTTATGCCATATTTAATTGCAGATGATGAACAAAGTCCAATTAATGAACGGACAGGTGGATTTGGCTCTTCAGGAAAATAGGGGGATGAATAAATGGCAAAAGTAAAAACTAAATATGTTTGTCAAGAATGTGGATATGTTTCGCCACGATATTTAGGTAGATGCCCTAATTGCGGACAGTGGAACAGCTTGACAGAAGAAATTGAAAAAAAGCAAAGTGTTTCATCAAAATCACAACCAAGAGTTGATATTTCTGGAACAACTGTGAAACCAGAAAAAATTGGTGATGTAACCGCAAAACAAACTCCACGTTTTGACACTAACATTGGTGAATTAAATCGTGTTTTAGGGGGAGGGATTGTTCCTGGTTCGTTAGTCTTAATCGGTGGTGATCCTGGAATTGGAAAGTCAACGTTATTGCTACAAGTATCAGGCCAGTTGGCATCCCTTGATAAAACTGTGTTATATGTTTCGGGAGAAGAAAGTGCTACGCAAATCAAAATGCGTGCCGATCGACTAGGAGTTACTGGACAAGAATTATATCTTTATCCTGAAACAGATATGGATAGTATCCGTAAGTATATTAATGATATGAATCCTGATTTTGTAGTAATTGATTCGGTTCAAACCATGCAAGAACCAGAAATGACTGCTGCCGTCGGGAGTGTTTCTCAAATTAGAGAAGTAACGGCTGATTTGATGCAAATTGCTAAGACGAATGGAATTACTGTCTTTGTGGTTGGTCACGTCACTAAAGGTGGAGCAATTGCAGGACCTAAAATTTTAGAGCATATGGTTGATACAGTATTGTATTTTGAAGGGGATATGCACCGGACTTATCGAATTTTAAGAGCGGTTAAAAATCGATTTGGTTCAACGAATGAAATCGGAATTTTTGAAATGAAAAACGGCGGGTTGAGTGAAGTTGCTAACCCTTCAGAAATATTTTTAGAAGAACGTCTAAGAGGAGCAACCGGTTCTTCTGTTGTAGTTTCTTTAGAAGGAACACGTCCAATTTTAGTAGAAATTCAAGCTTTGGTGACTCCGACGGCATTTGGAAATGCAAAAAGAACAACGACAGGATTGGATCACAACCGCGTTGCTTTAATTATGGCTGTACTTGAAAAAAGAGCCGGTTTACTCTTACAAAACCAAGATGCATATCTAAAAGCGGCTGGAGGAGTTAAACTTGATGAACCTGCAATTGACTTAGCTGTAGCAATTAGTATTGCATCAAGTTATCGTGATAAAGAAACCCAACCAACAGATTGTTTTATTGGTGAAGTTGGACTAACGGGTGAAATTCGTCGGGTAAATCGAATTGAACAACGAGTTAATGAAGCTGCTAAATTAGGTTTTAAACGAGTAATTATTCCTCAAAATAACTTGGATGGCTGGCAAATTTCAAGTGATATTGAAGTTGTAGGAGTAAGTACCTTAACTCAAGCGTTAAAAGTGGTTTTTAATTAGCATAAAAGAAGGTGAAGATAATGAGAAAAAGAATTATCGGTTTAGTCTTAGCAATTTTAGGAATCGGCGCTGGATATACATTTTTACCTGAATTATGGAAATTATTTAATGTTAAATATCAGTGGTTACAAAATTCTTTAGTTAACGCAATTATTGGTTTAATTTTAATGTTAATTGTAGGGGCTTTTTTGATTGTTCCAATTGAAAAATTTATTATCAGAATCGAGACATCTTTAGTTAAACAAAAGCCAGAAATTATTGTTTCGACAACGCTTTCGATGACAGTTGGTTTAATAATCGCAGTCATGGTATCATCTATCTTATTTAAGTCACAGATATTTTTTATTAGTACAATTTTACCGATTGTTTTAATGATTATCTTTACTTATTTGGGATATGTTGTTGGGAAAGAACGTTTGAGTAATTTACGTAGATTATTATTCCGTCCGAAAAAAACAGAGGAAGGAGAAGTGTTGTTACGTAAAGTTGGAGACAATTTTCATCGTTATAAATTGCTGGATACTAATATTTTGATTGATGGTAGGATTTATGATTTAGCAAAGATTGGATTTATTGAAGGAACATTAGTTGTCCCTAATTTTGTTTTATATGAATTACAATATATTGCTGATTCTGCTGAAAGTATTAAACGGGTTCGTGGTCGCCGTGGTTTAGATATATTAAATAAATTACGGTCTGAAAAAATAATTCCAGTAAAAATGTATGACGGTGACTTTGAAGATATCAAGGAAGTTGATAGTAAGTTAATTAAGTTAGCTAAAGTTTTGGATGCAGTTATTGTAACGAATGATTATAACTTGAATAAAGTTTGTGAATTTCAAAATGTTGAAGTTTTAAATATTAATGCGTTAGCAAAAGCAATTAAGCCGCGAGTGTTGCCCGGAGAAAAATTAAATGTCATGGTAATAAAAAATGGTACTGAAAGACAACAAGGAGTTGCATATTTAGATGATGGTACAATGATTGTTGTTGAAGATGGAAGATACTACTTGAATAAATCCATTGAAGTTATTGTAACAAGTACCATTCAAACGGATGCTGGACGCATGATTTTCGCAAAGCCAACGCATTCAAAACGTGAATTAGCAGAGAAAAATTAAAATTAACAAATTTATCTGAGATGGATAGTTTATTTTTTAAGCTAATCATTGTAAAATAGGATAGTATTATATATTTCGAGATAAGAAAGAGGCGCTTATAGTGGCTAAAAACAAGATTCGTGTACGTTACGCTCCAAGTCCAACAGGACATTTACACATTGGAAATGCACGTACAGCATTATTTAATTATTTATTTGCAAGACATAACAAAGGAACGTTTGTATTACGTATTGAAGATACAGATACAAAACGTAATATCGCTGATGGTGAAAGAAGCCAAATGGATAACCTTGAATGGTTAGGTATCGATTGGGATGAAGGTCCAGATAAACCAGGTAAATATGGTCCATATCGTCAATCTGAAAGAAAAGACATTTACCAACCATTAATTCAAGAACTTTTAGACAAAGATTTAGCATATTACTCATACATGACTGAAGAAGAACTTGAAGCTCAACGTGAAGAACAAAAAGCTAACGGAGAAGCTCCACGTTATGTCTATGAATATGAAGGTATGTCAGCTGAAGAAATTAAGCAAGTTCAACAAGAACGCCAAGCAAAAGGAATTAAACCCGTTGTTCGTATTCGTGTTCCACAAGGCAAGACGTACGAATGGGATGATATTGTAAAAGGTAAGATTAGCTTCTTATCAGATACAATTGGTGGTGATTTTGTTATTCAAAAACGTGATGGCATGCCAACATACAACTTTGCTGTTGTAGTTGACGACCACATGATGGAAATTACTCACGTTTTACGTGGGGATGACCATGTGGCTAACACACCTAAACAATTAGCTGTTTACGAAGCATTCGGTTGGCAAGCTCCTGAATTTGGACACATGTCATTAATTATTAATACTGAAACTGGTAAGAAATTATCAAAACGTGATGAAACAGTGCTTCAATTTATTGAACAATACCGTGAATTAGGTTACTTACCAGATGCAATGTTTAACTTTATTACATTATTAGGTTGGTCTCCAGTAGGTGAAGATGAAATCTTTACAAAACAACAATTTATTAAGATGTTTGATCCAAACCGTTTGAGTAAATCACCAGCTGCATTTGACGGTAAGAAACTTGAATGGATTAACAACCAATACGTTAAAGATGCAAAAGAAGACGACGTAATGGACTCAGCATTAAAACAATTAATTAAAGCTGGTAAGATTCAAGAAGACCCAGATGCAATGACAATTGCTTGGCTCGCAAGTTAATCAGTTTATACAAGAACCAAATGTCATACACTGGTCAAATTGTTGAAATGGCAGATGTATTCTTTAATGAACCACCTGTATTAAGTGAAGATGCTAAAGCAGAATTAGCTGACGAATCAGCTAAAACTGTAATTGAAGCATTTGCAAAGAAAGTTCAAGATTTACCAATCTTTGATTCTGTTGAAATTCAAGCAACAATTAAAGCTATTCAAAAGGAAACAAAGATTAAAGGACGTCAATTATTCATGCCAATTCGTATCGCTACAACAAGAGAAATGCATGGCCCAGAATTGGCTCCATCAATCGAATTGTTAGGACGCAAGAAAGCTCTTGAACACGTTAAAAAGACGTTAGAAGAATTAAACTAATAGCTAAACAATAAGGTTGTGGCAATAAGTCACAACCTTTTGTTATATTTTGTTGTATGAAGAAAGGAGTGGGACAATGATTAAAGTCTATAATACCTTGACGAATGAAAAAGAAGAATTTAAAACCTTAAAACCTAATGAGGTATCAATGTATGTTTGTGGACCAACAGTTTATAACTACATTCATATTGGAAATGCGCGAAGTACCATTGCTTTTGATACAATTCGCCGCTATTTAGAATATCGTGGTTATCACGTTAACTATGTGTCAAATTTTACAGATGTTGATGATAAAATTATTAAAGCAAGTCAAGAAAATAATTTATCAGTAAATGAATTGACGCAAAAATTCATTGAAGCATTTTATGAAGATACTGATGCATTAAATGTCCAAAGAGCAACAATGAATCCAAGAGTTATGGATAACATGGATGAAATTATCGAATTTGTTGCAGCTTTAATTGAAAAAGGTTATGCATATCCGGCACAAGGAGATGTCTACTTTAGAACGCGTAAATTTCAAGAATATGGCAAGTTATCAGGCCAATCAATTGATGATTTAGAACTCGGGGCAAGTAGTCGAGTTAACGATAATGATCAAGATAAAAAAGAAGATCCACTTGATTTTGCTTTGTGGAAAGCAGCGAAACCAGAAGAAATTTCATGGCAATCTCCTTGGGGCCAAGGGAGACCAGGCTGGCATATCGAATGCTCGGTTATGGCAACAAAATATTTAGGTGAAACAATAGATATTCATGCTGGCGGACAAGATTTAGAGTTTCCTCACCATGAAAATGAAATTGCGCAAAGTGAAGCTAAGACAGGTAAAAAATTTGCAAACTACTGGCTGCATAATGGTTTTGTAACGATTGGCGAAAATGACGAAAAAATGAGTAAATCATTAGGTAACTTTGTTACGGTGCATGATTTATTGAAAGAAGTAGATCCAAAGGTTATCCGTTTCTTTATTGCGACTACACAATATCGCCGTCCAATTCAATATAGTCAAAAGAATTTAGATGAAGCTAATAATAACTTAAAGAAGTTAAAAACTGCATATGAAAACTTAGAATATCGAATGGCAAATGCGCTTGAGGGCACTGATGATGAAAGTGATTTACAAGCAATTAAAGATAAGTTTACTGAAGCAATGGATGATGATTTTAATGTCCAAAATGGAATTGCTGTAGTTTATGAACTCGCTAAGAAAATGAATCTTTATTCTGAAAAAGAGACTGTTTTTGCTGAAACAATTCAAAAAATGATTAGTTTATATAATCAAATGTTAAGTATTTTTGGGATTGAATTTGGTAAAAAAGAATTCTTAGATGATGAAATTGAAGCATTAATTGCGGAACGTAACGAAGCACGTAAAAATAAGAACTTTGAACGTAGCGATGAAATTCGTGATCAACTTCAAGAAATGGGGATTATTTTAGAAGATACAGCTCAAGGTACAAGGTGGAAAAAGAAATAATGGAAAATAAAACTGTAGATTACATGCAAACAAACGGAATTGCACTCGCATATATGGGAGATGCAATTTACGAAGTATATGTGCGTGAACATTTATTAAAACAAGGAATGACAAAGCCAACCCGTCTTCACCATCGTGCAACGCGTTTTGTATCCGCTAAAGCCCAAGCATTTTTAATCGAAAAAATGATGGAAGAAGAAATTCTTAATGAAAAAGAATTAGAATTTTTTAAGCGAGGACGTAATGCTAAAAGTCATACTTCTGCAAAAAATACGAATGTGGTAACATATCGTATTTCTACGGGGTTTGAAGCATTATTTGGATATCTATACTTAAGTGAACAAAAAGAGCGTTTAAATGAACTTGCACAATGGTGTATTGATACAGTAGAGAAAGAAGGTAAGTAATGGCTGATAAAAATGAAACACTAGATTTTATTATCGGACGTCATCCTGCAATGGCGGCTTTAAAAAAAGATGGTGAGATTAACAAAGTTTTCTTACAAGAAAATTTAAAATCTGATGCAATTCATGAAATTTATAAAAAAGCAAAAGAAAATGGATTAGTAGTTTCTTTTGTTCCTAAATCAAAACTTGATAAAATGACAAATAATCAAAATCATCAAGGAGTTGCAATTGCTGTTGCTTCATACAAATACTCAGAAATTGATGATATTTTTGCATTAGCAGAAAAGAAACAAGAAGATCCATTCATATTAATTCTTGATGGAATAGAAGATCCACATAATCTTGGTTCAATTATGCGTACAGCCGATGCAGCAGGGGTACACGGAATTATTATTCCTAAAAGAAGAGCAGTTCAATTAACTTCAGTAGTTGCCAAAACGTCTACTGGAGCAATTGAATATGTGCCAGTTGCACGTGTAAATAACCTAGTTCAAACAATTAAAGAATTAAAAGAGCGCGGAGTATGGGTTTTTGGAACCGATATGAAAGGAACCGATTACCGTAAGTGGAGCGCTAAAGGAGCGACTGCTTTAGTGATTGGAAACGAAGGGAAAGGAATTTCTGAGCTTGTGAAGAAGAACTGCGATGAAATGCTTACGATTCCGATGGTAGGGCATGTTCAAAGTTTAAATGCGAGTGTCGCAGCTAGTTTGTTGATTTATCAAGGATTTACTTCTCGAGGTAATTAATAATGAAGAAAAATATCTTGATTGTAGATGCATACAACATGATAGGAAATTGGCCTGAACTTGAAAAATTAAAGAAACATAATAAATTAGAAGATGCTAGAGATCAATTGTTGCGAATTTTATCAAATTACCATAAGCAAGCTAATGCGGATATTATTGTGGTTTTTGATGCAATGTACGTTCCAGGAATAGCACAAAAATATGATCAATATAATTTAACGGTTATTTTCACAGCTGAAGAGCAAACGGCAGATACGTATATTGAAAAACTAGCAGGTGAATTACAAACACCAATTACTCAAGTTAGAGTTGCAACAAGTGATCAAGCTGAACAATGGGTTGTATTTTCCCAAGGAGCATTACGACTTCCAGCATGGGAATTATATCAAGAAATCAAACGTTCAAAAAAAGAAGTTTCTTCTGCAGCTAAAATGTATCAAAATCAAGGAAAAGCCAAGCGCCTAACTTGGAGTGACGAGCAATTAGATAAGTTAGCAGAGTTAAGAGACAGTTTATAATATTTGAATTATTGACAGAAAATGAGGATGCATGATAGAGTGAACATGTATTTATTAAAAGGAGAACTCTAATGGCAGGTAAAAAGAAAGTAGCACTAGCTTGTTCACAATGTGGTTCAAGAAATTATTCAATTACTGAAAACCCAAATCGAACAGAACGTCTAGAAGTACAAAAATTTTGTAAATATTGCGGAAAGCATACATTACACAAAGAAACAAAATAATTGTTGGAGTGAGACTTCATGAAATTTATTAAGAGTGTTTTTAAAACCATGAAAGAAACAACATGGTTAACTGGTAAAGAAACAAGAAAATATACTTCAGTTGTAGTTTTATTTTCAGTTGCATTTATTGCATTTTTTGCAGTTGTAGACTGGGGAATTCAAACTTTGCTTAAACTTTTCGTTTAATGAACTCTAGAATTGGACGATATTTTCTGATACAATGAGAAAAGAGCCCCGAGCAATTTTTGGAGGCTTTTTTCTTTTACAAAAAAATTAAGGAGAACATGAAATGGCACATACAGTCGAATCAGCAGAAAAGAAATGGTTTGTTTTGCATACATATGCAGGATATGAAAATAAAGTTAAAGAAAACTTAGAATCACGCGCAACATCTATGGGAATGGAAGATTTCATTTTCCGCGTTGTTGTTCCTGAAGAAGAAAAAGTAGAAACAACTAAAACTGGAAAAGAAAAAAAGGAAACTTTAAAAACTTTCCCCGGATATGTTTTAGTTGAAATGGTAATGACTGACCAATCATGGTACGTTGTTCGAAACACTCCAGGGGTAACGGGCTTTGTTGGATCACATGGTTCAGGTAGTAAGCCAGCACCATTATTAGACGAAGAAATCGAACATATTCTTAATCAAATCGGGATGGATGCAACTCGTAAAAATTCAAACTTCAAAGCTGAAGTCGGTGAATCAGTTACAATTATTGATGGGGCATTTGCAGGTCTTGTTGGTAAAGTAACAGCAATTGACGATGAAAAGATGAAAGTGCACGTAAATATTGACATGTTCGGTCGTGAAACAGCTGCCGAATTAGATTTTAATCAAGTTGAGAATTTAATTTAAACTAGCTTGTTTTTCTAATAGATAAATGATAAAATAATCTAGTATGCTTTTGGCATACTGTGGGAGGCTAAATATTTCTAGCCATCCGTACCACACACGGAACAGGAGGTTTTTACCGTGGCAAAAAACGTAGTAAACGTTGTTAAATTACAAATTCCTGCTGGACAAGCAACTCCAGCACCACCAGTTGGTCCTGCTTTAGGTCAAGCAGGTATTAACATCATGGGATTCACAAAAGAATTCAACGCTCGTACAGCTGACCAAGCTGGTATGATCATCCCAGTTGTTATCTCTGTATACGAAGACCGTTCATTCGACTTCGTTACAAAGACACCACCTGCTGCAGTTTTACTTAAGAAAGCTGCTGGTGTACAAAAGGGTTCAGGCGAACCTAACACAAACAAGGTTGCAACAGTTAACCGTGCACAAGTTAAGGAAATCGCTGAAACAAAAATGCAAGATCTAAACGCTGCAGACGTAGAAGCTGCTATGCGCATGATTGAAGGTACTGCACGAAGCATGGGCTTTGTTGTAGAAGACTAATTTCTACGGCCGCGCTTCTCAGACGGGTACTTTATGAAAATAAATGTACCAAGTGGGAGGTTTATCCGATAGACCACATATTGCAAGGAGGAAATTTCACTAATGGCTAAGAAAAAAAGTAAAAAGTATTTAGAAGCTGCTAAGCAAGTTGAAGAAGGTAAGTTATACGCTGCCAACGAAGCACTTGAATTAGTAAAGAAAATTGATTTCGCAAACTTTGATGCAACTGTAGAAGTTGCTTTCAACTTAAACGTTGATACAAAGCAAGCTGATCAACAATTACGTGGAGCAATGGTTTTACCAAACGGTACAGGTAAAGACCAAACAGTTGTTGTATTCGCTAAAGGTGCTAAGGCACAAGAAGCTAAGGATGCAGGTGCAGATGTTGTTGGTGACGACGACTTAGTTGCACGTATCCAAGATGGCTGGTTAGACTTTGATGTTGCTATTGCTACACCAGACATGATGGCTCAAGTAGGTCGTTTAGGTCGTGTATTAGGACCTAAAGGCTTAATGCCAAACCCTAAGACAGGTACAGTTACAATGGATGTAACTAAGGCTGTTACAGATGCTAAGTCAGGACAAGTTACTTACCGTACAGACCGTGACGGTAACGTACACGTGCCACTTGGTAAAGTTTCATTCGGTGCAGATGCACTTGAAGGTAACTTTAAAGCAGTTTACGAAGTTATTGCTAAAGCACGTCCAGCATCAGTTAAAGGTGTTTACATCAAGCACGTTTCTGTTGCTTCAACATTCGGACCAAGTGTTACAGTAGATACTTCAGCACTTTAATATTGTTATCAAAAGGTAGAAATTTAAATTTCTACCTTTTTTTTTATTAAAAATAGTTGACCAAAAGGCAAAATAATGATATTCTATTAAAGGTCAAGTTATAACAATTCTGCCTAAGACTCAGGTGACGTAAGTCTTAAATATGCCTGCCGAGGAGTAATCGAATCTCTCTCTGTGTCTTGGTGTGGACATAGAGCTTTTTTATTAAAAAAGCTTTTTGACACAATGACTATGGAGGTGAATTGAAAAAATGAGTAAGGAAATTATCGCAAAGAAAGCTGCTATCGTTGATGAAGTTGTAGCTAAATTTGAAAATGCATCATCAGCTGTTGTTGTTGACTACCGTGGTCTTACAGTTGAAGAAGTTACAGATTTACGTAAACAACTTCGTGAATCAGGCGTAGAAATGCGTGTTATCAAGAATACATTCTTGAAGCGTGCAGCTGAAAAAGCAGGTTACGAAGGCTTAGATGACACATTTAGTGGTCCTACAGCTGTTGCTTTTGGTAGTGAAGATGTAACTGCTGCTGCACGTGTATTGGTTAAGTTTGCTGAAGACCATGAAGCTCTTGAAGTTAAGGGTGGTATGATCGAAGGTAAAGTTGTTTCTCTTGAAGAAATCAACGCACTTGCCAAATTACCAAACCGCGAAGGTTTACTTTCAATGCTATTATCAGTATTGCAAGCACCAGTTCGCAATGTTGCTTACGCTGTTAAGGCTGTTGCCGACAGCAAAGATGAAGATGCTGCTTAATGCCTAAGTAGTGTTTTTAAACTAAATTAAAAAATAAAATTATTATTTACCCAAATGGAGGAAATCAAAATGGCATTAGATACAGAAAAGATTATTGCTGACTTAAAAGAAGCTAGCATTCTTGAATTAAACGACTTAGTAAAAGCTATCGAAGAAGAATTCGGTGTTTCAGCAGCTGCTCCTGTAGCAGTAGCAGGCGCTGCAGCAGATGGTGCAGCAGCTAAGGATTCATTCGATGTTGAATTAACAGACGGTGGCGCATCAAAAGTTAAAGTTATCAAAGTTGTTAAGGACATCACAGGTCTTGGTCTTAAAGACGCTAAGGGCTTAGTTGATGGTGCTCCTTCAGTAATTAAAGAAGGCCTTTCAAAAGACGAAGCTGAAGAATTACAAGCTAAGTTAGAAGAAGTTGGCGCTAAAGTTACATTAAAATAATTAATGTATAAGAGGAGGTCGGGAATATCCCGACCTTTTTTATTTTATCTAAGTATGGGGGGATACCTTTGAAAAATATTCAAACATACATTCGTAAAAATATTGCATGGCTTGAAGGAATATTTGTTTTATCAATTATTGCTTTTGTTTTTGTTGAATTAGCAAAAATTTTTAAAGAGGTTGATTGGAATCGAGTAGGAAATGGTTTAGCAGGACAAAGTATCTATGAGCTTTTAGGTATGCTTTGCTTTGGCTTGTTAGCTGTTTGTCCGATGTTAATTTATGATTTTTCGATTGTTTCATTTTTACCCGGAAAATATTCGATTAAATATATTATTAAGAGTGGATGGATAACTAATACATTTACAAATATTGCAGGCTTTGGGGGCTTGTTAGGGGCAACGCTAAGAGCAAATTTCTATCATGAAAATGCAACTAAGAAACAGGTTGTCTATGCAATTTCAAAAATTGCTTTATTTTTACTAGCAGGGTTATCTTTTCTTTGTTGGGTAGCTTTGGTCTTTTTATTATTAGGAAAACATGAGATACATTTGTATCATTATATTATTTGGCTAGTTTTAGGGGGATTATATTTCCCAAGCGTGTTAATTTTTACAAGAATTAGCAATGGTGAATTTTTTAAAGATTTATCTAGGAAAATAGAAGCACTTTTAATGATAGGATCAATCTTAGATTGGGCTTTTGCGGCTGGCTTCTTTCTTTATGTTGGGCATGTTTTAAATGTAAAGGTTAGTATCTTAGATTTGTTTATCCTATATATAATTGGTTCTGTAATTGGAATTATTTCCTTGGTACCTGGGGGATTAGGATCTTTTGATGTTTTTATCATTTTAGGTCTTCAATATTTAGGTGTAAGCAGTTCAATCGGGGTAATATGGTTACTTTTCTTCCGTATTTTTTACTATATTGTTCCATTTGTAATTGGTATTTTTCTTTTTATGCATGGACTAGCGCAAAAAATCAATGCCTATTATAAATCTATTCCATCACAATTAGTACAAAAATTTGCGCATGGTTTAGTTACAGGCTTTATGTATCTTTCAGGAATTTTAATGCTGATTGAAGCGGTAGTACCGGGAATTCCCTTTTATAATCGGTTGACGCAAACCTTTTATAATTATTCACTGATTTTTATTAACCAAATGACGGATGTGATTTTTGCTTTCTTGTTGATTGCAATGGCGCGTGGTATTAATTCAAAAGTGAAAAAGGCATTTATTCCAACAATTATTGTCCTTCTAATTGGTATTGGGAACGCACTATTTCGTTTTTATATGCCAACGGTTGCAATTTATCTAACAATTGTATTAGTTAGTGTTATTTTGACAAAAAAAGAATTATACCGTGAACAGCTGAGATATTCTTTAAAGAAGATTTTTGTAGATGGTGGAATTTTTGTCGTCACGTTTATTACATATTTAATTGTTGGATACCTTAATTTTAAGCGGATTAATGTTAAAAAAATTCCGGATTTATTAATTTTTCCGGGACAACAAGTTTGGTTTTCCGGTTTTATGGGCTTGTTAATTGCCTTATTAATAACATTAGCAATCGTAATTTTCTTTAGATCGGATATTGATCCGTTTAAAAAAGTAAATTATGACCGCGATAGGATACAAAATATAATTTCACGTTACGGAGGAAATGAAGTAAGTCATTTATCTCATTTACGTGATAAAAATATTTATTTTTACAAAGTAAATGGTGAAGATGTTTTGTATTTCATGTATCGTCGAAAAAACGATAAATTAATCTTTATGGGAGAACCAGTTGGTAATTATGATTATCTTAAATCAGCGCTTACAGATTTGATGAATAAAGCAGATATTTATGGATATGAGTTAGTATTTTATGAAATTAATGCCGACTTAACCATGTTGCTTCATGATTTAGGCTTAGATTTTATTAAGACTGGTGAAGAAGGCTTTGTAAAGTTAGCTGATTTCTCTCTTAGTGGAAAGAAGCGCAGAGCTGAAAGAGCATTAATGAACAAATTCGAGCGTGAAAATTTCCACTTTGAGATAATGCAACCGCCATTTAGTCATGAATTTATTGCGGAATTAAATGAAATTTCGAAGGATTGGCTAGACGGGCAAAATGAAAAAGGCTTTTCTCTTGGTTTTTTTGATGAATATTATTTAAATCAGGCTCCAATTGCAATTGTACGTAATGATGCTGATGATATCATCGCATTTGCTAATTTGATGCCGATGCAAAAAGATGTGTTGTCAATCGATTTAATGAGGCATAAAAAAGATGCGCCATCTGGGATTATGGATTTAATCTTCATATCATTATTTAAATATGGAATTGAAAATGGATATCAACAATTTGATATGGGTATGACACCATTAGCAAATGTAGGAACATCTAATTTCAGTTTCATTGAAGAAAAAGTTGCGCATTACATTTATGAATTTGGTTATTCATTTTATGGCTTCCAAGGCCTAAGAGCATATAAAGAAAAATATGTAAGTGAATGGATTCCTAAATATACTGCATATCGGAAACGAAAATCAGTTGCAATTACAATGTATGAAGTAATGATGGTAGTAAATCATGAAAAGAAAAGTCGAAAAAACGTACCATTCTTTTTAAAATTTGTTGCATAAACATAAAAAAGATCGTTAATTTTTAACGGTCTTTTTTTAGTGCAAACAACTATATTAAGAGCTGTTGATAAGTAAAAATCACAGGCGTGGTAACTGTGGAAAAACTATATAAAATATAGTAATATTAATTT
>NZ_BAML01000019.1 GCF_000615845.1 Ligilactobacillus hayakitensis DSM 18933 = JCM 14209 | reverse complement strand
ATTATTTTTTTGCGCTTTTTTTCTTTGATATTTAATGTAGCTGCTAGATTTGATAATAAAATGTGTAAGCGAAAGTTTTTAAAACTTTTGAATCCAAACGCTACGAGTTTTAATACTTTAATTTTTCCAAGCATTTAATCACTTCAATCCATCAATACTGTTGTGTTGGAACGTACGAACTCATCTATAAATCTTATCTCCGTTAGCTCCGTTTTTTGAATTTTACAAATTTGATGTTTTCTCGAAAGGAATATTTCTACTCTTTTTATTTTAACCTCCAACGAATTTTTAACTCTATTTGGCTGTTATTTTAGATTTTGGTGTTTTATTGAGTATTTACCCTTTTATGGGAAATCTTACCAATATATAAGAGTTGAACGTTATTGAATTAATGCATGTTTTGATGTTAGACTAAAGAAAAAGTGATGTTAGCAGAAATCTAAAGCTTGGTATTATAGGAATCTTTTACTGTTTTCCCCGCACTAGCAGGAGTGATTCTATATTGTTTATAATATAGCTTAGTGCTATAATAATAGGTGGTAGCATAAGTTGCCACCACTTAATAGGTTATTTTTTATTATTTGTGTTGAATGCTTTTACAAGTTTCACAATCAATTCTATGTAGAATTGTTGTTCATGCTTGTTATTGCTATTCAGTATCTTTTTTGTGTAGAATCCCCCTGCATTAGCAGGGGGATTCTTTTATTATTTTACCGCCATACACATTTAAATCTTCTTTAAAATAAAAAATATCCTTGCTATAATTAAAATTGAGACTTATCAAATATAATTAAGAGGATAGCAAGATGAAGTTTGAAAAAATCGTAGACTTACACTGTCATATTTTGCCAGGAGTAGATGATGGTTCTCCTGATCTAGAACACTCATTAAACTTGGCTAAAGATGCAGTCAAAGATGGGGTAACGCATATTTTAGCGACCCCCCATCATTTAGACAATGAATATGTTAATCATGCGCAAGATATTGTTAAAGCAGCTGCAGATTTTCAAAAGCAATTAGATGCTAATGGGATTAACTTGCGTGTCTTTCCAGGACAAGAAGTTCATATTAATGGGGATTTACCGCAAAAATATGATGACTTACTTGGAATCGATGCCAACAAGCGCTACATGCTATTAGAGTTTCCACATGGAAATGTTCCTGGATATGCTAAGCGTTTGATTTTTGACTTGAAGAAAAAAGGCATTACACCAGTAATCTGCCACCCAGAAAGAAACCATGAAATTCAAGAAAACTTGGATTTACTATATGATTTCATTTCAGATGGAGCATTAGCGCAAATCACAGCGACAAGTTATGTTGGCGGCTTTGGTTCGCATGTCGCTGAAATTTCAAAGAAATTGGTCGAACATAACTTGGTACAAATCGTGGCCTCTGATGCCCATACGCTAAAAGGTCGTAAGTTTGTTTTAAGCGAAGCCTTGAATCAAATCGCAGAAGATTTCGGTGAAAAAAAGGCGATGCAATTTGAAAAAAATGCCGAAGCTTTGATAAATGGACAAAGAGTTACTGCTGGGGAGATTAGTAAAGTTAAGAAAAAGAAACGTTTCTTTTTCTTTTAACCAAGCTGATGGAAGGCCAAAAGGGGCCGTATGGCTAACCTAGGATCGGGCGTTAACGGCGAAGCCGGTGGCGACAGAATCCGTAGTTAGCCACTAGGCACTGGCCTGGAATCGTAATTAGACAAGCTGATGGAAGGCCAAAAAGGGGCCGTATAGCTAATCTAAAGTAAAAAACAAAAACTAAAAACTAAATAGAAAACAGAGGAAGATAAATAATGGATAACGAAGAAAAAAACACCCATTCACACCACCACCATCACCATAAGCACCGCAGCTTTTGGCAAAAACATAAAATTTTAAAGTGGGTCTTGATTGTATTAGGGGTATTTGTTGCCTTTGATCTTATCATTTTTGGGAAGTTATTTTTTGATGCTAAAAAGGCAGCGAATGCTACATATAAAGAAGTTAAAACAGAACAAATGCGCAACAAGCCAACTTTAAATGGTAAAAAAGCATTTTCAGTTTTAATTTTAGGAACAGATACTGGTGAATACGGACGTACATATCAAGGACGTTCAGATACAATGATGGTTGCTGCGGTTAGTCCTGCTCAACAAAAGACAACTTTATTAAGTATTCCACGTGATACACGGGTTAGCCTTGAAGGATATGGCGATAACAACAAGATTAATGCCGCTTATGCATACGGTGGAACTAAAGGTGCTGTTAACACTATTCAAAAGTATCTCGATGTTCCAGTTGATTACTATGTCGAAATGAACATGAAAGGACTTGAACAATTATCTAAAGCAGTTGGTCCTGTTAAAGTTGAAAATGACCTTGACTTCACTAATCTAGGGACTCATTTCGATAAAGGAACTGTTACAATTGACGATAAAAATATCTTGGCTTACACAAGAATGCGTTATGAAGATCCTCGTGGAGATTACGGACGTCAATTACGTCAACGTCTTGTTTTAGAAGCATTAGTTAAGAAGATTGCAACAATTAATAGTGTTACAAGATACCAAGAAATTTTAGATGCAATTTCAGCAAATATGAAAACTAACTTAACATTCGATGATATGCAAGCAATCGCTACTAAGTATCGTTCATCAATGGATATTAAACAAGTTCAACTTAAAGGACAATCACAAATGATTGATGGGGGTTCTTATGAAGTTGTTTCAGATAGTGCACGAAATAAAGCTACTAACCAATTAAAAGAAGCTTTAGGACAATAATTTGTAAGACTGGGATATTATTTCCAGTCTTATTTTTTCATTATTTGTGTATTGCAATGATTTACAATTTATTAAATTTATATTAAAATATAAAGAGGATTATCACAAAATTCGGGGGAATACGGAAAGTTATGAGCACCACTCATCAGATTAGATTAGATAAAAATAAAATAGCTAAGCGATATATTTATCGAAGTGTCAAACGTCTTTTTGATTTTATTGCAAGTTTAGCTGGTGTTATTGTATTATCACCACTTTTCTTGTACATTGCTTATCGCATTAAAAAAGAAGACCATGGACCAGTATTGTATACGCAAGATCGAGTAGGACGCCATGGAAAGATTTTTAAAGTCTACAAGTTTCGTTCAATGATTGTGGATGCAGATAAAAAGTTAGAAGAATTAAAAGATCAAAATGAAGTCGATGGGCCAATGTTTAAGATGAAAGAAGATCCGCGCATCACTAAGATTGGGAAGTTCATTCGTAAGTATAGTTTAGATGAATTACCTCAATTATTTAATGTTCTTAAAGGCGATATGAGCTTAGTTGGCCCAAGACCACCATTACCATCAGAAGTAGCCGAATATAGCGATTATGACAAGCAACGTTTATACGTAACTCCTGGATGTACAGGATTATGGCAAGCGACTGTACGTAACAGTGCGGGTTTTGATGAAATGGTTGAATTAGATTTAAAATATATTCAAAAAAGCGGATTTTTCTACGATTTAGGGCTTATCTTTTTAACAGTTAAGATTATGGCCTTTCCAAATGACGCTTATTAAAATGAGGTTGGATTTCCAACCTCATTTTTGTATAAACAAAACTCCACCCGATTTTTCGAGTGGAGTTCTTTTAATTTCTAACTGTTTTTTGACTGTATAAAATACAGATAATTACGGCTAATAGGAATGATCCGGCCGCAAGATAAAACGGAGCTTGCACAGAGAAGTTATAGATAACTCCAGCAACGTAAGCCCCAAAGATTTGCCCTAAGGATTGGGTTGATTGGTAGAATCCAAGAACAATATTTCTAGTTTCATCTTTAGCTTCATTGGTTACCAAGTTTTGTAAGATGGGTGAACTTAATGAATAAAAACCATAAAATACAACACTAAAGCCGATATACATTGCAAGGGAACCACTAAATAACATGCAAGTCATCATGGTTGTTAACCCTAATAAAACAACGATAAAAGTGCGTTTAACTTTTGTATGTTTCATGGCATAAATCCCAATGGTTGTGTTAACTGTTAATGAGATTAAGCCAATTGCACCTTTAAAAATCCCGTTGAAGCTACTTCTTAAATTAAAGACATCTTTCAAGTAGTAGTTAAATGTTTGATCAAAAGCCGTGTATCCGAGATACAATAAAGTTGAAGTCGCAAATAAAAGAGCGAATTGCTTAGTCATAAAAAGCTTACCATCTAAGAAACGTTCAAAGGGGTTCGATTGAGCTAAGATTTGCTTGAATGAAGCTTGTTGCTTATGGTTAGCATCTTCATCTAATAAGAAGTAATAAGCTAAACCGACTAAAGTTAATTGAATAACTTGAACTGTTAAGGCAACATAGACATTCTTATCCCCAATTGTTCCTCCAATAAAGTAGCCAATCGCACTCGCAACGGTTTGAACTGTGGCATTAAAAGTTAAGTTCGAGCCCCGCTCACCATCTTCTGATAAGTTAACGATATAATTTAAAGCCCCAACGAAAAACGCGCCACAAGCAAGCCCAGCAATCAAGCGCCCAATTAAGATAACTGATGGAACATGTCCAATCGCAAATAAGAATTGGGCGAAGGCATAACCGATACTCCCGATTGCCATGGCAGTCTTTGAGTTAATATACCCCGTAACTTTTCCCCAGAAAGGAGAAGCTAAGAAAATTCCCAGTGACATCACAGAAAAAGCCAACCCAAACATTGAGTTATCAAGATGTAATTGCTTGAAATAAGTTGGTGTCACCGGATGCGCATAATTGGCAGCGAGGTTAAAAAGGGCAATTAAGCCGAAAAATTTAATCCGATTTTTCATATTAATAAGATATCCTTTCTTTTCAATTTTCTTTCTCCAAAATTACCTTTACTATCATAACCTTTTATGACAAATGATACCAGTTAAATGCAATTTTCAACATCGAAGTTTACGTAATGATGATTTTTAGAGAATTATAATACGTTTTGTCATAAAAAGCGTTAACTAAGGAAATATCACCTATGTCATCTTTAAAGAAAATTAAGTAAAAAATTATTTTATCCTTGGCTTATTCTTTCTTTATGCATAAAAAGATGGTTATTTATGCTAAATTAATAATTTTTATGCATATTTTTAAAAAATAATTGCATAAATAATCATTTGCATGTATACTAAAATCATCAAATAAGAAATATAATTTAAGGGAGATTAAGTGAGATGAAATTATATCAAAAGATAATCATGTTACTTGCGATGGTGTTAACACTTGTTGGACCAATGAGCACGGCATTCGCAGCAGATGATGCAAGCACAAGTTCACAACAAACAACTACTACAAGTAATAATGATGAATTAAAGAAGATTAAACAAAAGGGGACTTTAGTTGTCGGAACGAGTGCGGATTATCCTCCATACGAATTCACCACTAAAGAAAACGGTCAAACCAAGATTGTTGGTTTTGAAATGGAAATGGCCAAGCAAATTGCTAAAGACTTAGGGGTAAAATTAGTTATTAAAAACATGCAATTTGATTCATTGTTGGTTGCGCTTGAAACTGGAAAGGTCGATGTGATTATTTCTGGGATGAGCCCAACTGCTGAAAGAAAGAAGAGCGTTGCCTTTTCAAAAATCTACTATACTGGAGCACCATATCTTGTAATTAATAAGGCTGACATGGCTAAGTATGATGCAATTAGTGACTTTAAAGATAAAAAAGTCGGCGCGCAAAATGGTTCATTATTCTATGATTTAATTAAAACATCAATGCCTGATTCACAAAGAAAAGGTTTAGGTAAATTAAGTGATCTAATCTTATCATTACAATCACACAAGATTGATGGGATTTTAATGGATGAAGCCACAGCTAAAGCCTACATTGAAAGTAATAGTAGTTTAAGTGGTTTTAAAACAGGAATTAAGTTAAACGCTTCTGATACCGGAACAGCGATTGCTTATCCAAAAGGTGCCACAGCCCTTGGCGAAGCAATCAACAAGTCAATTGACAAGATTCAAGCAAAAGACTTAATTAACAAGGAATTTATTCCAGAAGCTTCAAAATACATGGAATCAAACACAAAGCAAAGCACAATGTTAGATTACTGGAAGTACTTCGCTAAAGGGGTTCAATACACATTAATCATTACAATTATCGCTGCTTTCTTCGGGGTAATCTTAGGGATCTTATTAGCTCTTATGAGATTATCAGATAACAAGTTATTCCACATGCTTTCAGTGATTTATATCGAATTTGTTCGTGGAACACCATTGATGGTTCAAGTAATGTTTGTTTACTTTGGTATCGGATCAATTATCCAATCATTACCAGCTATCACAGCTGGGATTATCGCTGTTGCTCTAAACTCAGGTGCGTATGTTGCTGAAGTGTTCCGTTCAGGAATTGCTTCAATCGCAGCGGGGCAAACTGAAGCGGCAAGATCACTTGGGTTAAGCAAGAAGCAAACCTTCCAATATGTTGTGATTCCACAAGCAATCAAGAACATCTGGCCAGCATTAGGCAACGAATTTATTTCATTGATTAAGGAAAGTTCAATCGTATCAGTTATTGGGGTAACTGAATTGATGTTCCAAACACAACAAGTACAATCAGCAACATTCAAAGGGGTAATGCCGCTATTTGTAACTATGTGTATTTACTTTGTACTAACATTTAGTTTATCTAAAGTTCTAAACTACTTCGAAGGGAAGATGAAGCATGACAACTAAAATAATTGAAGTGCAAAACTTACAAAAAAAATACGGCGAAAACGTCGTCTTAAAAGATATCAACGAAAATGTTGAAAAAGGCCAAGTTATCTGTGTTATTGGTCCTTCAGGATCAGGTAAGAGTACTTTTCTTCGTTGTTTAAACGTGTTAGAAAAACCAACAAGTGGGAAGGTATTATTTGAAGGTCACGAATTAACTAATATCTCTGAAAAACAGTTAGATAAGTTACGTGAAAAAATGGGGATGGTATTCCAAAGCTTCAACTTGTTTCCTAATATGAATGTTTTAGAAAACATCAAGTTAGCACCGATGAAAGTTAAAGGGGTTTCGGAACAAGAAGCAGAAAAGAAAGCTTTAGAATTACTAGAAAAGGTTGGTCTAAAAGACAAAGGGCAACAATATCCAACAAGTATGTCAGGGGGACAACAACAACGTGTGGCGATTGCGCGTGCCTTAGCGATGGATCCAGAAGTAATGTTATTTGATGAACCAACAAGTGCGCTTGACCCAGAAATGGTTGGGGAAGTATTGAAGGTTATGCGTGATTTAGCTGATTCAGGAATGACAATGGTTGTTGTAACTCATGAAATGGCTTCGCCAAAGAAGTTGCTGATCAAATTTGGTTTATGGCAGATGGTTATGTTCAAGAAGTTGGGAAACCAGATGAATTCTTCGCTAACCCTAAATCAGAACGTGCTAAAGACTTTTTAAACAAGATTTTAGATTAATAACAATACCCAAGTTCTAAAAGAGCTTGGGTATTTTTGTATGCAAAGCAAAGAAAGTTCTATGCTATAATAGGGGCAAGAATTTTTTAGAGAAGGTTAAGTATGGATAATCAATTAAACTATTATCGCATTGCGCGAGAAGAGTGGCGAACATTTTATCAAGATCATATTGTCAAATTAACAGAAGAAGAATTGGTAAATCTTAAAGCTTTAAATGATCAAATTTCAATGCAAGATGTCCAAGATGTCTATATGCCATTGGTACACTTGTTACGTTTACGCTTAGATACTCATCAAGCTGAACAAGATAAGCAAGCTGAATTTTTAGGAATTCAAGCTCAAAAAGTGCCCTTTATCTTAGGGATAGCGGGCTCTGTGGCAGTAGGTAAAAGCACGACTGCGCGTTTATTGAAGACCTTATTAAGTGAAGTTTTTCCTGACAAAAAAGTACAACTTATTACCACCGATGGATTCTTATATCCTAATGAAATCTTACAGCAAAAAAATATTATGAATCGCAAAGGATTTCCAGAAAGTTATGATATGAAAACGTTGTTGAATTTTATCAATGACGTTAAAAATAACCTTCCCGCCAAAGCACCGGTTTATTCGCATAAAGTTTATGACATTATTGCTGGAAAATTTGAAGAAATTAAGCAACCGGACATTTTAATCGTTGAAGGGATAAACGTTCTGCAACTTCCTAGCAATCAACAAATTTACATGAGTGATTTTTTTGATTTTTCAATCTATGTTGATGCCAAAGAACAATTGATTGAAAAGTGGTATCTTGAACGCTTTGAGACCTTGCTAGACCATTCAATGCATGATCCGGATAATTACTTCCATAAATATGCTTTAGGAAGTCGCAAAGATGCCTTAGTGATGGCGAAAAACACGTGGAAAACCATTAATTTGAAGAACTTACGAGAATTCATCTTACCAACCGGAGTCGTGCCGATTTGATTTTGCATAAAACGAACAATCATAGAATTGATGAGTTGTTATTGCGGAAATATTAGAATTATTTTTTAATTAACCCACAATATTTTGTTGATTTTACGAAAGATGACAGTTACAATAGGTAAAAAGTAATTTAACTAACGAGGTGACAGAACTTGGCTAATGACATGCAAGCATTTGATAAGATTATTGTGTTGGACTTTGGAAGTCAATACAACCAATTAATTACACGCCGCATCCGTGAATTTGGAGTTTATTCTGAATTACTATCACACAAGTTAACTGCTCAAGAGATTAAGGCAATGAATCCTAAAGGAATCATTTTTTCTGGCGGGCCTAACAGTGTATATGATGATGACGCGTTTAAAGTAGACCCAGAAATTTTCAATCTCGGGATTCCAGTTTTAGGGATTTGTTACGGGATGCAATTGATGAGTCACTTATTACCAGGTGGTAAAGTTGAAGCTGCCGATAATAAGGAATACGGTAAAGCAACAATTACAATCAAAGGTGATAATCCAGTAATGTTCAAGGATTTACCAAAAGAACAAACAGTTTGGATGAGTCACGGGGACTTGGTTACTCAAGCTCCAGAAGGATTTGAAGTTGTTGCGACAAGTGCTAATTGTCCGATTGCTTCAATTGCGAACGATGAAAAGAAGTTCTATGGACTTCAATTCCACCCAGAAGTGCGTAATTCAGAATTTGGAAATGATATTTTACGTCATTTTGCTTTCGATGTTTGTGGCGCCCAAAATAACTGGTCAATGGATGATTTTATTGACATGCAAATTGCTAAAATTCGTGAAACTGTTGGCGATAAAAAGGTTCTTTTAGGCCTTTCAGGTGGGGTTGATTCCTCTGTTGTTGGGGTATTACTTCATAAAGCAATCGGGAATCAATTAACAAGTATCTTCGTTGATCATGGTTTGCTTCGTAAAGGTGAAGCTGATCAAGTTATGGATAGTTTAGGTGGCAAGTTTGGGTTAAACATTATTCAAGTTGATGCCAAAGACCGCTTCTTAAACAAGTTAGCTGGAGTCAGTGATCCTGAAAAGAAACGTAAGATTATCGGTAACGAATTTATTCGCGTCTTCGATGATGAAGCAGCTAAGCTTGATGCATCGAATTCTTAGCCCAAGGAACGCTTTACACTGATATTATTGAATCAGGAACTGATACTGCGCAAACAATCAAGTCGCACCATAACGTTGGGGGACTTCCAAAAGATATTCAATTCCAATTAATCGAACCTTTGAATACTTTATTTAAAGATGAAGTCCGTGAATTAGGGGAAAAACTTGGTATGCCCCATGAATTAGTATGGCGCCAACCATTCCCAGGACCAGGACTTGGTATTCGTGTAATTGGTGAAATCACCGAAGAAAAACTCCAAATTGTCCGCGATTCTGATTTGATTTTACGAGAAGAAATTGCCAAGCATGGTTTAGATAAAGAAATCTGGCAATACTTCACTGTGCTTCCAGGCATCCGCTCAGTTGGGGTGATGGGAGACGGTCGAACTTATGATTATACAGTTGGTATTCGTGCGGTTACATCAATTGATGGGATGACAGCAGATTTCGCACAAATTCCATGGGATGTCTTACAAGAAATCTCAGTACGAATTGTAAATGAAGTCGCTCACGTTAACCGCGTCGTTTATGATATTACTTCTAAGCCACCGGCAACAATTGAATGGGAATAAAAAATAAAGCTACTAGGGTTTTCCTGGTAGTTTTTTTTGATGTGAAGCAATGTTGAAATTTAGCATATTCTCAATTAAGATTATAACAACCGTAATTAAGGAGGAATATTATGTCAGCATACGATTTTACCGTAAAAGATATGCAAAATAATCCAGTTTCTTTGAATCAATATGAAGGCAAAGCACTTTTGATTGTTAATACCGCAACCGGCTGTGGCTTTACCCCACAATACGAAGGCTTAGAAAAGCTATATCAAGATTATCAAGACCAAGGCTTTGTGATTTTAGATTTTCCATGCAACCAATTTGGCCATCAAGCTCCCGGTAGTATTGAAGACATTCATAACTTCTGTACTATGAAATATGATACAACTTTCCCACAATTCGCCAAGATTGATGTGAACGGCAAAAACGCTGATCCATTATTCAACTATCTTAAACAAGAAGAACATGGAATTTTAGGTAAAGACATCAAGTGGAATTTCACAAAGTTCTTAGTTAATAAACAAGGTGAAGTTATTAAGCGTTACGCACCTCAAGCTGAACCAGAAAAAATTGCTGGTGATATCGAAAAAATACTTTAATTGAATTAAGTTACTCATAATCCGGTAAGGAAGGTCAAATGAGATTTCTTTACCGGATTTTTTGTCTAAAATTTGTTTGTTATACTGGTATTAAGAAAAAATAAAGGAAGGTTGCTGATGGTAAAGAAACGAATTGAATGGGTTGACATGGCTAAAGCTGTGGCAATTTTGTTCATGATAATTGGCCACGAACTCAGTGGTGAAGCAAGGAATTTTATTTTTTCCTTTCATATGCCGCTATTCTTCATTTTATCTGGCTATACTTCACGAAAAATTACAAGTTTTGAGGGCTTCAAAAACAATGTTGCGAAGAACTTTAGGCGGATGTGGTTATTTGCCAGTTTAATGGTAATTTTGATGAATCTGGAAAGTTGGGTACTTAATCCAATACCAATGGATGAGTTTTTACTTCACTTAGTTAAGGGAATTTTTTGGGGCGCAAATATTTTGAAATATGATGTCACAAACGTTGGAGTCGTTTGGTTTTTATATGCCTTTTTTTGGGGGAAACTTATCTACGATGGTGTCTGTGTGCTTATAAAAGACTGGCACATTGAAGGGGGAATCTTTCTTTTTGGAGCAGCAATCGCATATCTGTTGGCACGAAAAGAATTGTGGTTACCTCAAACCCTCGACATTGCCTTAGTGGCCGCATTTTTCATGTGGATGGGTGCAGTGTTAAAACAGGCGAAATTCGATGAAATGAAGCACGAAAAATGGCTGTTAAGTTTGGCATTTATTTATTGGATTGTATGTTTGACACAAGGGTTAAGTTTAGATCTGTCAGTCAGAAGTTATCCGAAATTCTTAGTGACGATGCTTGAAGCACTTGCGGGGACTTTAGTGTGGATAAAAATCAGCAAGTACCTCTTGTTAAATCAGCTAACTCAAAAGCTAAGTTACTTTGGCAAGCATACAATGGTCTTGTTGTGTATACACCATCTTGATTTTTACTGGATCAAGTGGGGCGGCTGGATTCAAAGTGAATTTAGCCAAGTACTTTTGCGAACAATCCTTGATTTGACAGTGTTTTTTATTGTAATGGCGATCATGAAATTACGCCAAAAAATTAGCATGATATCTCTGTAACGGAATTAGTTACAGAGATATTTTTTGGTAATTTTAAATTATAACTAAAAGGAATGATAGTTAGTAAGATATGCAATAAAAGAATGAATATGGTATAATAGTTTTTGAGGTGATTTTGTGGAATTGAGAAATTTACGTTACTTCGTTGCCGTGGCGCGCGAAGAAAATATGACAAAAGCTGCCAATCAACTACACGTAACTCAACCGACATTATCAAAAGCATTGAAAAAATTAGAATCAGAGTTAGGAAAGAAATTATTTATTCGCCATGCTTTTCGGATCGAATTGACCGATGAAGGCATTTTGCTCCAAAAGCGCGCACAAGATTTACTAGCGATGGCTGATAAGATTGAACAAGAATTTCAAGGAATTAATGAAGTTACTGGCGGAGACGTGTATTTAGGGATGGCGGAATCTTACCAAGTTCGCTATTTAGCACGTTTTATTAAGGATTTCCGTCAGAAATATCCAGATTTTCGCTACCATATTTTGAGTGGTGATACCAATCAAGTTAATGAGAAGTTAGATAAAGGAATTTTAGATTTTACTGTGCTTGCAGAAAAGCCCGATGAACTCAAATATGATTATTTTGCACTACCACAAGAAGATAGATGGGGACTAGTTCTCCCACAATCCGATCGCTTAGCCCAAAAAGAGTACATTACATATGACGATTTGAAGAATTTACCACTTTTCGTATCGAATCAAGCAATTAAAAACGACTTCGCTAATTGGTGCAGTGAAAAACAATTAGCGGAATTGAATTTTGAAGGAACCTTCCAATTAAGCTATAATGGCAGTATCTTTGTTAAAGAAGGACTTGGATATTTATTAACCTTTGAACACCTGATTGCCACAACTGAATTAGGTTTGGTTTTTAAACCATTAGTTCCAAAGTTAACCACGACTTTATATGTTGCTTGGAGAAAACATCAGACCTTTACGCCAATTGCCAAGCGCTTTTTAGAAGAAATGCAAGCAGCATGGCAAGTTGATCCAAGTTAAAGGAGAAAGAAATGGATTTATTAAATTTAATGCAATCACATGTATCTGTACGTGATTTCGACAAGGCTCCATTAGACAAAAATGTTAAGGAAAAGCTAGTTTTAGCTGCTCACAGCGCTTCAACTTCTAACTTTGTTCAAGCCGTATCAATTATTGATATTACGGATATGAATTTAAGAAAGAAGTTAGCAGAAATTTCTGGAAGTGATGCGTATGTGATGAACACTGGTGCATTTTTCGTATTTGTAGCGGACTTACACCGTCAAGCCCACATCTTGGAGCAAAACGGCCAAAGTCTAGCTGGAGTTTCAAGTATGGAATCTTTAACGGTTAGTGTTGTCGATACAGCGTTAGCGGCGCAAAACATGGCCCTAGAAGCCGAAGCACTTGGATTAGGGATTTGTTATATTGGAGGAATTCGTAATGATATTTTTGAAGTTGCGAACCTCTTGAATTTACCCGATCACACGGTCCCATTGTTTGGCTTAACCATCGGCAAGCCTTTAAGTAAAAATGCGGTGAAACCAAGATTACCGCTCGCTAATTTTTATAGCGAAAACGGCTATGATGAAGCAAGTTTTACTGATTTACGTGCTTACGATGAAATTACAGAAAAATACTATGGTAATCGCCAAACAAACGAGCAAATAACGAATTGGTCAGAAAAGAATCGCGAATTCTTCGCTGAAATTCGGCGCCCTCAAGTTGCGGAATTCTTGAAAAAACAAGGATTTTCGTTAGAAAGCTAATTTTGTGGTACAATGAAATGTACACAATAACAACAACATGGGGGAAAAAATGAATAAGTATACTTTTGAAGGCTATCAAGACATGCCAGATGCAATGACGTTTGAAGAAATGAGCACAGCTTACCATGGCTTGATAGATGGTGTAGGTCAATGCGATAGTGAATGTGAGGAGTTATTTGATGCACTTTTGAATGCCGCATTTACTTATACAGATATGCGCATGCGATGGATGCGTTTTTCATTAGAACAAAAAGCGTCCCAAGATAACATTCGTACACAGATGCATAACGCATGTATCGCCGCCGTGACAATCATCGCGCGTTACATGCATCATCAAAAAAAAGATATTAAATGGGCTGAGATTGTTTGCGGTTTAAGCCAAGAAGATATTTTAAGTGGTAACATGGCTTATATGAATCTTCACCGCAAACGGATTGGTGATTTTATGAATTATATCGGGTTTGTTCATGCAGTGAACGCCCGCTAAAAATAAAGCTAGGATTTTTACGTCCTAGCTTTATTTTTTATTTATTTTTACTTTGATGCTTGAAGTTCAAGATGATTGCGATAAAGGCACAAAAAGCAAGGAAAAAGAACATCATAAAGACATATTTTCCACCGATAAATGTACGATGAGCAATTGAACCTACACCATTTTTTTGATTAATTGAAATAATCGCAGTTGCGATACTTACTCCAAGTGATCCAGCGAATTGTTGGAGCACGTTAAATGATGAGTTAACATCTGATGAATGCTTGTGGTCAACTAAAGTTGTCGCATTGGACATTGTGTTGGCAAATGAAATGTTAAAGCCGACGCGCACAATGATGTAAATTCCTAAAATAAACATTGGAGTCAGTAAGTTTTGAGTTAGAATAAAGCCTAAAGTACCAAGAACAATCATTGAGATTCCTAACATGATTGGACGTTTAGGTCCATAGTTATCAGCAACATGTCCTCCAATCGGAGCCGAAAATGCTCCGATAACTGAGCCCGGAAGTAAGATGAAACCGGCAAGCAGTGATGATGCCCCTAAAGCGTATTGGGAGTAAACAGGAATTGCGACTGATAATCCAATGTTAATGAATTGAAGACAAAAGTAGGTGAATCCCGCTAATGCAATCGAAGGATTCAAGAAAATTCCTAGGTGCAATAATTGAGATTTTCCGTGGTTGTTGGTAAAGATAAATGCGGCCCCAAAAACCAGACCGCTAAGCATAAATAACCAAAACTTAAGCGCAAAGCCAATACTTCCGATAAGTGACATCCCATAAATAAATGAGACTAAAGAAATGCCCATTAAAACAAAAGCAAGGTAACTAAATGGTTTATCATTTCCAGTTGCTTCGGTGCGAATGTATATTTGACCTAAAATCATGGCGATGATAATTAATGGTATTAATAACCAAAAGATCATACGCCAACCAAAAGCGCCTAAGACAGCACCGCCATAAGTTGGCCCTAAAGCAGGAGCAAATGAAATAACCATCCCCGCCATTCCTGTCATAACACCCAATTTATTACGCGGAATTTGCGTAAAAATTAAGTGGAACATAATAGGACTGGTAATCCCAGTTGCCATGCCTTGAATAACCCGGCCAACCATCATTAACCCAAAATTGTTAGTTGTAGCACAAATGATGATCCCAAGCGTAAACATCAAGGTTGCGGCTAAGTGTAAGTAGCGTGCTTTGAACTGACGGAGTAAATAAGCCGTTGTTCCCATCATGATTGTTACGGTTAAAAGGTAACCGGTGGTAATCCATTGTACTGATGACAACGGAATATTGAATTCTTTGACTAATGTTGGATAAGTAACGTTCATTGAAGTTTCGTTAAGAATTCCTAAGAAAGTCACAATCGCCGCACTAAAAATGGCTACGTAGATATTTTTTGATTTAACTTTTTCCATATTTTCCTCCTTTTCACACAAAAAGGCCGCCCTCAAGACAGCCTGTTATGGATTTTTTTTCAGCAAGAAATATTATAACACGAATTTGAACAGAATAAAGCAAAGAATTTCGATAAATTCTAGTGGTATACTAGAGAAAAAGCTGAATGTGAGGTAAGCAAAATGATTGAAAATGAAACGATTAAACACCAATTAAATCACAAAACAATTCGTAAATTTAAGGATCAAACCTTATCCAAAGAACAACTAACAACCCTTTATGAAGTTGCACGACAAACTTCAACCAGCATGTTTACTCAACAATTTTCGATTTTACATATTACGGATGACCAAAAGAAAAAAGCGCTGCGTGAAATTTCAGGTTAACCTTATATTGGCGATAAGGGCGATTTATTCATCTTTTTAGCTGATTTATATCGTAATGTTCAAATTCGGCGCCAACAAGGGTTTGATGACGGCCGTTTGCATACCGCAGACCTTTATTTCCAAGCGACTCAAGATGCGATTTTAGCGATGCAAAACATGATTAATGCCGCTGAAAGTATGGGCTTAGGGGTAGTAATTTTGGGGTCGTTAAATGATGATCCGAAGCGTTATTTAGAAATTTTGGATTTACCCGAAATGACTTATCCAGTGTTGGCGCTTCAAGTTGGTGTGCCTGATCAAGAACCGCAATTAAAACCCAGATTACCGCTTGAATTCACAACGTTTGAAAATGAATATCCACGTAATTTTAAGGTAGAAGCTTTAAAAGATTACGACGCTAAAGTTGAAACCTACTATGATTTACGTGATACTAATCGCAGAATTGACAGTTTTACTAAGCAAATTTCAGGACCAAAGCTTGAAACTAAGCACCTAAAAAGAGATGACATTATTGAAGCGCTGCATCAACAAGGCTTGGCGCTAGATTTAAATTAAAAAAATTTAGCGTGAAATATAGTGTATAATTGGGGAGGCAGAATATACAGGGGGATATTTATGAAAAAGAAATTAATGTTAACGACCGCGTTATCAATTTGCGCAGTCGCATTGAGTGCATGCGGCCAAAAACAAGTCCAATTCGATGACTTAGGTAAAAAGGAACAATCAAGTTATTTGAAGCAATCAAGTCAATTAGAAAAAGTTGATTTAAAAGCGGCTGAAAGTCAAAAAGAAGCAACAAAGCAAAGTTATGAAAGTTCAACTCCGACAGAAGCTAGTTCTTCATCAGCTTCAACAACCCCAAAAACCGCAAAGAGTGAATCTCAAAATGGTTTGCCAGTTGACCAAGCTTTTGCGGAAGCAGCTTTTAGAACTCTTTTTCCCAATTCAAGTGGAGCTGAAGTTGGCTTTAACGCAGTAGGTGGGAAAACAGTTGAACCTACTGCTGCAACAATTCATTACCCAGAAGGAACTTATGCGATTTACGGATCACCACTTGCTGCAGGAAATTCAGTAATTAAACGGATTAGTGATACGGAATTTATCGCGTATGCTTTTCCATCACACTATCAAGATAATAGATGGATGGATCAATCTTTTGCTGATGAACAAGTTAGCTCAATTCTTGCGAACGGAACTAAGCACAGTATTAATGAATAACATGAAGAAAAGACATATTTAGTAAGTTACTAGATATGTCTTTTTGTTATAATTAAGGTGTAATAAAAAGTGGGGGAATAAAAGATGCGAAAAAAATTAATATTATTTGCAGTAACAATAATGAGTCTTGGAACATTAGCTGCCTGTCAAAATAAAACTCGTCCAGTTGTAGAAGAAAAGACCAGTGTTTCAACACCGGCTTCATCATCTAGTAGTGCTTCTTCTTCAGTGAGTTCACAAAGCTCATCAGAAGAAAAGAAGAGTACAACTCCTTGGGATTCTAACAAAGATCAACAATTAGAGGCATTTATCAACTCATGGGCACCAACGATGAATCAGTCGTATCAAAAATATACTGGGGGAGCACCTTTACATACAATTGTTGGAACTGATTATCCGGATGTATTTAAAACAATGCCATTTGAAATGAACGGACAACGCATTTCTATAGGCTACACCCCAACAGGGAAAGGAAATTATGATTACAATGTAGTTGCGATTTACAACTATAATAAAAGGGCAATGGCTGGAGGCCATATCACTTATCTTTTTGCCTTTCATAACGGACAACCTGTTGCCTTAGTTGACCAAACAACAGAAGGTGGCGTGACTGTGGTTAAGCCAACAGCTAACCAACAAGTCGCTAGTTCTTTTGCATCAATTGCAGGAGGAAGTAGTACAGGTTCAACTTCTTCTAATCAAGAAGCAAGTAAATCAAGTCAGTCTGAAGGGACAGCAGTAACGAAAGAAGATTTGGCTAAAGCCTATTGGACTTTAATCGCTAAGCCTAAAGGGTGGGATGTCGAAAGCGTAATTAATGCTGTAGCAAGTATACATGTTACCAATGTCTCAAATATGCAACTAGAACCAGATCTTAGTTATCAAAATAATACTTATATACTTTCTTCTAATCCAATGAAAGATACTACTTATAGTGCTATCTTTCAAAAAGTTGGTCCAAATCAAGTTAGAGTGATTAATATTCCAATTGGGCGTACTCAAGCTTGGTTAGATGAAAATAAAGAATCAGTTAGAAATCAGATTAATAACGGACGGATTGTTAACCTAGAACAAGGGGAATACTACGTCATGAGAGAAATTAGAAACAAGATAACACAGTAGGAGTTTTATGGAAAATAAATTTAAAGCAGGCGTGATATTATTAGCCATGACAATGACTTTGAGTGCATGTAGTCAAAAACAAGTGTCTTTTGATGACTTAAGTAAAAAAGAACAAGCAAGTTATTTGAAGCAATCAAGTCAATTAGAAAAAGTTGATATTTTAACGGCAACTGAAAGTAAAAAACAACAAGCAACTACCTCAAGTAGTGAGGAAGCAAAAACAACAAGTCGTAGCGCAACAAGCTCAAGTTCACAAGAAGTTGTTGAAAATCTATCAACGCAAGTTTTAGGTGCGATTATCATTCAAGAAGATGAATATGAAATGTCAGTTGAGCCGTCAACAATGACATATGGAACAGTTGAAGATCCATATGGCGATGCTCCTGCGATAAAAGGATATGATTACCTTTCTCCAGGAGGAACTGGATCGTGGAATCTTTACTTTAAAAAAATTGGCAATCAAGTCAGCATCAAGCAAAAGCAAACTGGACCAGATGTTATTAATGCCGAAGCTTCGATGAAAGAAACTAGAGTATCTTATCAAGATTTGATTAATAAGTACTATTCTACACCAGAACAAAAGCAAAAAATTGATGGCATTGCAGCGCAAATAAAGCCAGCAACTGACGTATTCTAAAAAACTAGGTGAAATACCTAGTTTTTTTAATTTTATACGACTTAGATTGTTTAATTAAGCTTAAAAAAATGTTATGCTAAAGAAGTTAATCAATGAATCAAGGAGAAGAAAATGGAAGTTAAAAAACGTTTTAAAATGTACAAAGCCGGTAAAAGCTGGGCAGTGGCACCGTTAGTATTTTTCGGTTTAGCTGCAGGGGTAAATCTAACAACTACAGATGCACATGCTGACGTTAATACAGATAATCAAGCAGCAACACCAGTAGCAGTTGAAACTCCAACTCAAGGAGCACAAGATAATCAACAAAAGCAAGTTACATTAGATAATCCTGCTCCACAAGCTGCAACTAAAGAACAAGCAACACAAACTCAAGCTGCAACACAAACACAACCAGCAGCACAAGTATCTACAAACAATGATACAAAACAAGTAGCAAAAACCTCAGCTAACCCTGAAACAACGCCAGCTACTGTTACTAAAGATGACACAACTCAAGCAACACCAGAAGCTTCTACATACAAACAAGTTTATGAAAACAAGCACTGGTACTTAGTTGATACAAAAACTAACCAAAAACAAACAGGTTTCCAAGACATTAAAGACCAAAACAAGACGGTATACTATAACCAACAAGGTGAAATGCAATACGGTCAACAATACATTGAAAAAAACTGGTACTTATTTGATAAATCATCAGGTGCAATGCAAAAAGGTTTCCAAAACCTTGCACCATACGGTCAAAACAAGACCGTTTATTACAATGATCAAGGTCAAATGCAATATGGTTTCCAAGTAATTAACAATAATAAATATTACTTCGATAAAAGCTCAGGTGCCCGCGCTCAAGGTGGTCAAAAGAACATCGATGGCAAGTGGTACTTATTTGACAAAAACGGCGTAATGCAAATGGGCTTCCAATGGATTAACGACCAAAAGAAGACTGTTTATTACAACGACCAAGGTCAAATGCAATATGGATTCCAAACGGTTGGTGGTAAGAACTACTACTTCAACACTACTTCAGGAGCTCAATTAAAAGCTGCGGGCCAACAATACTTAAACGGTCACTGGTATTTATTCAATGATAAAGGTGAAGTAAAAACAGGCTTCCAATATATCAAGGACCAAAAAAAGACCGTTTATTACAATGACAAAGGCCAAATGCAATACGGTCAACAATACATCAATGGTTACTGGTACTTATTTGATAAATCATCAGGTAAGGTTCAAACAGGTTTCCAATATATTAAGGATCAAAACAAGACTGTTTACTATGATAAGAGCAATGCAAGAATGAAATATGGGCAACAATACATTGATGGCCACTGGTACTTATTTGACAAGTCATCAGGTGCAATGCAAAAAGGTTTCCAAAACCTAAAAGCTTACGGTCAAGATAAGACGGTTTATTACAATCAAGATGGTCACATGTTATATGGCCAACAAAATGTCAACGGTAAGTGGTACTTATTTGCTAAAGGCTCAGGTGCTATGCAAACTGGCTTCCAAAACTTGGCTGCATACGGTCAAAACAAAACTGTTTACTACAACAACCAAGGCCAAATGCAATATGGTTTCCAAACGATTGATGGCAAGAAGATGTTCTTTGATCGTGTCTCAGGTGCACAAGCTAAAGGCCAAAAGAACATTGATGGTAAGTGGTACTTATTTAACAATGACGGTGTGATGCAAACAGGTTTCCAACGTATCGCTAACCAAAACAAGACAGTTTACTACAACAATCAAGGTCAAATGCAATATGGTCAACAATACATTGATGGCCACTGGTACTTATTTGACAAGTCAACTGGTGCAATGAGAACTAGTTTCCGTTACATTCCTGAACAAAACAAGACTGTATACTACAATGAAAAAGGTCAAATGCAATACGGCCAACAATACATCGGTGGTCACTGGTACTTATTTGACAAGTCATCAGGTGCAATGAAGACCGGTGAACAATATATTGCTGATCAAAATAAAACAGTGCTTTACAACAGCCAAGGTCAAATGTTATACGGTGATGTTGACGCCAACGGATATCACTACAAGTTAAACAAATCAACTGGGGCTATCGAAAGCAAAGTTGTTAACAAGGCTGCACGTAATACATTAACTAAGCAAGGCAACCAAGTATACTACCTCGACGCTAATGGTAACCGTAGCCTTGTTGGGGGCGCTAATGCTTACATTATTAACAACAGCCTTCAACCAGTTAAGATTACTTATGGGTACAAAGGTCGTTTGATTAACAATGGAAATGCCGTTAATATTGATGATGTTGATATGCATTATAAAACAGCTAGTGGTAAGCCAACACGTGTAATCGTTCACGAAACAGCATCTCCTTACTCAGGAATTGATAACGACATTCTTTTTGAATTAAATGAAGGCGAGAACAAAGACCAAGGCTTCCACCAAGCCTTTGTACACGCCTTTATCGATGGTAACTACATTTACCAAATCTCAAATCCTGACTACCATGCATGGGGTTCTGGCGCTAAAGGCAACCCTGATTCTGTTCAATTTGAACAAACAGAAGTTCATGATGCTAAGTCATTTGCTAAGCAATTAGTAAATGCTGCTTACTATACAGCCACAATCATGAAGAATTACGGCATGACACCATCCGTTGCCCGTAACAATGGTGGAAAAGGTACTTTATGGACGCATAGTGATGTTAGTCGTTTCCAAGGTGGAACAGACCACTCTGATCCAGATGGTGGTGCAGATGGCGGTTACTGGGGACGTAACGGCCAACGATTCTTTGGCGCACGTTACACTCTTAACGACTTCTACCAATTGGTACAAACACAATTTAACAAGCTTTAATCTTAATGAAGCTAAAAAAGAAGTTGAATTTCCAACTTCTTTTTTGTTTTAGAGTAAAAAAAGAAGATAGGATGAAAAATAAGTTGAAAAAAGCACGATTAAAAAAAGTTGGTTTGACTTTTTTAACGATGTTATTAACATTAGGGCCGTTAACAAGGGTTCAAGCGCAAGCTCAAGATCAAATACCACAGGAAAATACAGGTGAAGTAAGTCAAGAACAAACAAAAAAAGTGACAGCCAAGGCCGCTGTAATGATAGATGCGCAGACAGGACAAATTTTATATCAGAAAAATTCACGTCAACTTTTGCCAGTGGCTTCTTTGACAAAAATTTTAACACTGGATGTTTTAATGGAAGATATTAAAGCAGGAAAATTAAAATGGAATCAAAAGATAACCGCATCTAAACCGGTAGCGAAGATGGCAGATGATTGGCGCTTTTCTAATGTTCCTTTAGTTGCAGGTCAACAATATACAGTCAAGTCATTAATTGAATCAATGATGATTGTTTCTGCCGATGGGAGTACCGAAGCATTAGCGATTGCGGATGCGGGGAGTACAGCTGCTTTTAACAAAAAGATGCAAAAAGTGGCACATGAAGCAGGAGTAACGGACGCTAAGATTTATAATATGATAGGGCTATCTAATGGTGAATTAGGTGAAATGAAACTTAAAGGCGTTGATAAGGACGTTGAAAATGGATTTTCAGCTTATGATATGGCTTTGATTTCACGCCATTTAATTACTAAGTATCCAGAAGTTTTAGATATTACGAAGCAGCCATTAGTGAATTTTACAGTGAGTCCCGGCAATGATTATATGATGGAAAATATTAATTATATGTTAGATAAAATGCCCTATGCTCCTAAAAATGGAAAAATGGATGGATTAAAAACGGGGAAAACTGATGCAGCTGGATATTGTTTTGTAGGGACGGGGATGTTTGCTAATCGTCGCGTGATTACTGTAGTGCTGAATGTTCCTGATGAATATCAAAATCAATTTATTGTCACGCAAAACATGATTAATAAAGTGATGGATAAGCAACAGCCGATAACGTTTGAAGATACCAAGACTTTACCAAAAAAATATCAAACAACAACAATTGCGGGTAAAAAAGTAACTCTTAAAGCTGAAGCAAAAACGGTTTGGTTACCCAAAAATACAGATATCAATAAAATCAAAGCTAAAGTTAATTGGGATAAAAAATCCAACCAAGCTGATACTTCTGCAGGACATTTAATGTTATTTCCAGAAAAATCACAACCAGTAACGATTAATTTACAAGTTGCCAAATAATGCCGATGAAAGCCTTTTCTATATAGTTAGGAAAGGCTTTTTTAACGCTTGCAAACTGTGTTAAATCGTGCCACAATATAAGTATAAACTGATTTAATAGGAAGTGATATTTAATGAAGCACTATATCGGAATTGCCGGAACTAATTCAAAAGCTTCAACTAACCTTAAATTAATGCAATATGTAAAAAAACATTTTAACAAAGATGTTGATGTTGAATTAGTTGATATTAGCTCATTGCCAGTATTTTTTAAAGGGACAGCTGATCAAGTACCAAATGAAGCCTTAGAAATTGCCGCTAAAATTGAAGCGGCTGATGGCGTAATTATTGCTACTCCAGAATATGATCACTCAATTCCAGCGGTCTTGATGAATGCTTTAGCCTGGTTATCATACACTAAGCGACCATTTATCGGTAAACCAGTGATGATTATCGGAGCTTCATATGGAACTTTAGGTGCTTCAAGAGCCCAAGCACACTTACGCCGAATTTTAGATGCACCGGAATTAAGTGCGTTAGTAATGCCAAGTTCAGAATATTTTTTAAGTCACTCACTTCAAGCATTTGATGAAAATGGCGATTTGAAGGATGAACAAAAAGTTGTGGAATTAGAAAATTTAATGAAGCAATTTAATACATATATTCAATTTGCAAAGAATGTTGATGTAACAGCTAGATTAAATAGTAGCCAAGCACAATATCTTAAAGTAGAAGAATAGGAGGCAAGTGATGAAATTAGTAGGAATTGTCGGAAGTATTTCTGAAAAATCATATAACCGTAAATTACTTCAATTCATGGCTAATAACTACAAGAATTTAGCTGATATTGAAGTCCTTGAAATTAAAGATGTTCCAATGTTTGAAACTGGGGTTGAACCTAATGAAGCTGTTCAATACCTTAACAACCGCATTAAAGATGCTGACGGGGTTATTTTGGCAACTCCAGAACATAACCACACAACTTCACCGGCTTTAAAGAGTGTAATTGAATGGTTATCATCAGCCCTTCATCCTTTCATCGATAAGCCAGTCTTATTGGTAGGGGCTTCAACAACTAAACAAGGTTCATCAAGAGCCCAATTAGACTTACGTCAAATTCTTGAATCACCAGGAGTCAATGCTTTGGTCATGCCTAAAGATGAATTTCTTTTAAGCAATGCTCATGAAGCTTTTGATGAAGATGGTAAGCTTAAAGATGAACGCACAGTTGGCTTTTTAGGAACGGTTGTAAAAGACTTTATTCAATGGGTAAATGTGCTCAATGCGATGCAAAAAAATAATAATATTAAAGGCGATTGGAAATCTGAAGACCTTAGTGCTTCTCAAGGAACTGATACAACTATTAATGGCGTTGATATGGAAGATCCTAACTGGGTAGAAAAAGCAGCTGAAAAAACAAATGCTGCAGAAGGTAAGGATTATGTGAAGTTAGACCGTGGGGTTTTGAGTGTTGACCAGTTGAATTGGTTCTTAACAACAATGCCTATGGAATTAACGTTCGCTGATGATAACAACCAATTCTTGTACTATAACAGAACAACGG
This sequence comes from Ligilactobacillus hayakitensis DSM 18933 = JCM 14209, assembly GCF_000615845.1. Lineage (GTDB taxonomy): Bacteria > Bacillota > Bacilli > Lactobacillales > Lactobacillaceae > Ligilactobacillus > Ligilactobacillus hayakitensis. The sequence continues at coordinate 2,774 of NZ_BAML01000019.1, read as the reverse complement.
ATAATGGTCCTTCAATGCTTGCTCCAAGAGATCCAAGTCAAGCGGGTTCATCAATGGATTCAGTTCACCCAGACCGAGCTAAAGTAGGGGTGAAGCATGTAATTCATCAATTAAGAACACGTGAAACTGATTTAGTTCAAATGCCAGTTCCAGGAAATAAAATTAACGAAAAACATATTATGCATTACTATAAAGGGATGTATGATGAAAACGGCAAGTACCGTGGAGTTAATGAATGGGTCTTAGATTTATGGCCAATTGTGAAGTCATATTTAGAAATGACAGGACAAAAATTGGTTAAAGATGAAAACGCACCGGATGTAACATCAGGTGCTTCAAATAAATCAGCTAGCAAGATGCCAGGAATGCCTAAATCTGAGCCAGTTGATGCTGTTTTTGGTGCGTCAAATGATGATAGTGTTCCTCATTTACCAGTTAAAGAAGATCCAGTTCCAACAAGCCAACCGGAAGTAAATCCATATAGCTTAGAAGCAGTATTGGACGCAACATCTGGCGCTTCTGAAGATGAAGTTGTGGAAGAACCAAAGCAAGATTATCCAATCGAAGAAAACCAAACAGATGCAACATCTGGCGCCTCAGAAGAATAATATTATATAGTTAAAAGCCTTGGAGAAATCTGGGGCTTTTTTGAATTAAGAAAATGGCAATTTGAAAGCTAAGACTTATGGGATAATTCAAAATTGCGATAAAAGATGGTTAAGATGGGTGTTCCTATGGTAGGGGACAGATATGCTTCACAAAAAGGATACTTAAAACTTTGATTACTATATTTTGGAAATAAAACAAAAGATATACTTTATGAGAAGAAATATAAAAAGCCACCCGGATTTCTAGGTGGCTTTATCTGATTAAAATAAAAAAGCTAACGATAAAACTACCGTTAGCATTCCGCAGGAGTAAGATTACAAACATTGTATTTACGCGGTAACGACAACAACAAACAACAACAACAACACAACGTTACCGCGATTTGATTTTTTGATTAAGTAAGAGAAATGATATAAAAGGTTTGTTCTTAACTCTGAATATAATATAACATATATTCCTAAATTGTGCAATCGGAAAGTGTGAAATTTCTGTGAAACTTCATAGGTTTTTTTGTTAAATTTAGTGGAATTCATTAAAATTGCACAAAAAATGTTAATTTTTATTAAATACGGGAAATAAAAAGGGATTTTGTATGTAATTTAGTTAATTTATAATTTTAGTGATAAAATAATTAGGATAAGAAAATAAAGGGAGGGAAGAAGATGGATCGAGAACAAAAAATAAAAGCGTTACAAAAAGAAGTTAAATTTCGATATGGCTCAATCATGATTCAGTTAATATTTGCGATTTTTTGTATTTCTAGAATTAAAGAAGTTTTTGACTGGTCTCTTGCTATCATTGCGGCATTTGAAATTACACTTTGTCTAAGCGATTATAATAAGATTCGGCGAAGTAAAAGAGCGTTGAAAGACTTAGGAATTAAATAAGGAAGTGATATTGTGACAACTTCAATGCAAGAATATCCTAAAACATGGAAGAAAACGTTTATTTCCTTATGGCTAGGATGCTTTATAACCGGACTTGGATTTTCAATGACAATGCCGTTTATGCCGCTTTATATGGAAACAATTGATCATTTTAGCAATGCCCAATTAAACTTTTATTCAGGATTAGCTTTTTCAGTAACCTATCTAGCTCAAGCAATTGTTTCACCTTACTGGGGAAGTTTGGCTGATCGTAAAGGAAGAAAGTTAATGTGCTTGAGAGCTTCTGGTGTAATGACATTTACGATTGCCTTAGTTGGATTGGCACACAATGTTTGGACGATTATTATTTTAAGATTAATTCAAGGAGCTTTTTCAGGATATATTAATAATGCAACCGCCTTTATGGCTGGAGAAACTCCAAGACAACGCTCTGGTTCAGTTATGTCAAACATGATGACAGCAACGGTTTCAGGGAATCTTTTGGGCCCTATTTTTGGTGGGGCTTTAGCTGGAGCATTTGGTTATCGCATTCCATTTTTCATTACGGGATTTTTAATGGCGATTGCCTTTTTATTAACTTTATTTAATACAAAAGAACATTTTACACCAGTTCCTAAACGTGAAATGAAGCCAATGAAAGAACTATTCGCTCAAGTACCAAACTTGAAGTTAATTATTGTGATGTTTATTTCTACAATGACAATTAACGCGTCATTACTTTCAATTTCACCGATTGTTAGTTTATTAGTAAAGCAATTAATGCATGGACAAGGTAATGTTTCGCTAGTAAGTGGGATCATTGCGGCCGCTCCTGGATTTGGAACGTTATTAGTTGCAAAAAAAGTTGGAGATTTAATTGATAAGATTGGACCACAAAAGGTATTAACAGTTGGGATGATTGCGAGTGTCATCATCTTTATTCCAATGTTTTTTGTTAGTTCACCATTATGGCTAGGAATTTTACGCTTTATTTTTGGAATTGCTAACGCCGCTTTAATGCCAGCGGTACAAACCGTTATTACAGTGAATGTTCCCCCTGAAGCCTTTGGTCGAATTTTCTCATACAACCAATCCTTCCAAGCAAGCGGAGGGGTTATTGGACCACTTTTAGGTTCAAGTGTTTCAAGTATCTTTGGCTATCAAGCAGTTTTTTTATTTACAGCGCTATTTATCGGTGTTGATTTATGTCTTGTTATGTGGGCTCGAAAAATATCAGATAAATAAAAACAGCTCGGATTTAATCCGAGCTGTTTTTTGTAGAAAGTTATTTAAGTGGAC
>NZ_BAML01000020.1 GCF_000615845.1 Ligilactobacillus hayakitensis DSM 18933 = JCM 14209 | reverse complement strand
TATCTTGTTAATCGCTTAAGAACTTGTCTGTCGCAATCAACGTATATAACTATACTAAGATATTGGATAATCGTCAACCCTTATTTTAAAATTTTTTTACGTAGTTAATTTTGCTTTGTTCGCGAATTTTTCACTTTCTTTTCGTAAATTTTGTACTATTGATTGTGTTTTGGTGGTGAAATTATAAATTACAACTTGTAATTACTCATTATTATCTTTAAATCCGAAATAAATTTTTTTCAAAAAAATATTTTTTTCTTAAAAATAATCCAAAATATCCAATAATTTACTATTATTTCCCCTTTTTTTATCTAAACTTTCACTAATTAATTTTTAATTCCATCAAAAATTGTTTACTTTTATTTTCTTCATCCCCACCACAAACAAAAAAGCCGAGAAAAAATTCTCGACTTCAACATAGTAAAACTATTCTTCTGTTAATTCAGAAGTATTTTTTACTTCAAAGCAAGTTTCACTTGTATATCCCCCACTTGTATATGACATATCCATGTGGTTAATTGCGCTTGTTGCTTCGTATAACTTATCTGCATCTGTCCCCATCACTAACATCTTATATACCGGATCTTTGCGTGAGAATTGTGGTTTTTTCACAACTTTTGCTTGTAGGCCAGTTTGTTCTTCCATCGCTTTGATGTTGTCATCTTGTGCTAAAGTTGACCATGTATCTTCAGTAAACCAACTAATTGATAACATTGGAAAATATTCAGCGATAAATGTTGCGATTTTTCTGACATCATCATACATAATTGGATGTTCATTTGCGAAATTTTGTGTCATCTTTGTCCTCCATATTTTTTCTTCTATTTATTATACGCTATTGCTCCTAATAAAAAAAGATTGAGAGGCTTTTCTCTCAACCTTTTTGCTAGCTTAATCTTTTAAGTGTCCGGTTTCTAGACCCGTCAACTCTTCTATCGTATCCACTGCTTCTTGGTAGCGGTCGTAGAATGTGTAGTCCTTACTGATTGGGCTTAAAGCTACTAGCTTATCTTCTAAGCCGTATTCTTTTACCTGGCGTTCTAATTCTTCATAGAATCTCACACCATCATTTGCCCATTCTAAATTGCGGTTACCGTCATCTTCTACCACACCCGTTGGCATCGTGCCCAAAATCAAATCGACGTGTTCGTGGGTAATATAGTAATCAAATAAAGGCTTCAAACTCTTAAATTCTTCATCTGATAAATATAACTTCGCGTACACGCTAGTTGCCAATGGGGTTGTATCCAGTAAGGCAATTCCATTTTGAGTATTATCAATCACCTTAGAATTTTCTTCGTGTTGACTGGTTACAAACCAACGATAATCATCAACCGTCAAGTCGTCATCATTAATGCCCAACTTATTTTCAAATTCGCGGGCTGTTTCTTCGGAATGGTTGGCGTTAAATGTTTGCGATAAGCGGCGAATCAAAGTTGATTTCCCCGTAGAAGGAGCGCCAATAACCGCAATTTTTTTGGTAAAGTGCGACTGAAACGGCTTAGTAATCAAGTTGAAGTATTCCATCGGATGATTGCGAATCATTGTCGCTGAAATTTCAAATTGACCTCTATCTGATACGATTGCGTTAAAATATGTAGGATCTTCCACGATTCTTAATGCATCCGCTTCAATTTTTGCGTCTGCTAGCAAGCGGTTACCTAAGGCTTGCATTCGATCTCTAAATCTTGCTTCAAGTTCTTTGCCATATTCAGGTTCACCAACATAAAATGAAATGCGTTCTAAATCAAAGAGCGTTCTATCACCAACCATCGCGCTTTGCATAATATCTAACAAGGCATCCATCCATGGATTCCAGCCGTTTGGCATTTGCGGCATATCAGTTTCATCTAAACCAGCCACAAAAACACTTGGTTCTGGTTGGAATAAAGTTTTGATTTTACGCACGCGTTTTGCTAGCGGTAAGCCGATTAAAGCGCCGCGATCATCCGCGTAACCTGAGGCAATCACAACCGTTAAGTCGTTTTGGGATAGTGATTTAATTACTTCTTGATAGTGGCCCTTGTGAAATGGCGCGAAGGTTCCGAAGACCACGCCCATCGTTTTAGCACTTTGAGCCACCCGATTATAAATTGGTGCTTTTGGTTCTATCATGTCGTCCTCCTATTTGGCATCATCTTGAGGCTTGAACCAAAGGTAGGCTCCGTAAAGCGAATTGATGAACATCACGATTTGTAAGATGAACATTGTAATCGCTGCGGGTCCCCCATTTGATAATTGAACACCCCAGATTTCGACGTTGATGGCATTTAGTAAAATCCATGCCACCCATTGACTACGGAAGCCAAAAGTCATTAGAATTTGCCCCGCAATCCCTAATGGAAGTAAAGTCGCATCCACATACGGATTAGTTCCGTTGGCCTTTAGACTCACGTATAAGACGACAAAATAAATCGCAATTGTCCCGATGATTGATAAAATCACTAGCGGTAAACTCATTTTTTTGGCTTTAAGCTCTTTAGTTCCATTTTCAATCTTTGCGTCTTCGGCAATGTCTTTATGCCACGCACTGATTCCAACGAATTGCATAATAAAGTAGAACCCTTGCGAAAACATATCGCCGACTAAGTTATTTTCGATCGCAATCACGAACCAAACGGTGGTACTAATCATCCCCCAAAAGTAGTTCGTCAAGCGACCTTGATCGATTAAAATTAAGTTCATGATCGTCGCAATCCCAGTAATTAAGCCAATCCAACCCATTGTTGAAAAGTCCTTACCATAAATAAAGGCAACAACTTGCGATAGTAACATCACCAACATCATGATTTTCGTGGCGCCCTTGAGTGTCACGATATCTTTGACATTTTCCTTAGGTGAAAAGACAACTTTGAGACCTTTTGCGAGGTCACGAACAGAATTATTAAACATAAAATAAACATCTCCTACTGTTTTTTTCGAGGCGTGATCGGAAGCAACCCTCGTTTTGTTTGATTTTACCTAGTTAATGTAGCATAACTAGGAATTTTGTACAACTGTTTTCTCTGCTACTAAAAATGCACCTCACTTGAGATGCATTTGACTAATTATTTTTCGACAACTTTCATGTTGTTAGAAAAAGCAATGATATCATTAAGCGCGTTATCTTGTTTGGCTTGATCAATCATTTGCTTAGCGGTTACGGGTTCCGGTCTAAAACCACCATCGCCGCCATCTAAGAAATATTTGCCATCAACTTGCGTGTAGCGCACCCCGTTTTTGCCGTTTAAAGTCACATACCAGACTTTTGTGGCTGCTTGAGGTAAGCCGTAGCGACCTTTAGCGTATTCAGGGGCATTTTTAACTGAGAAGACTTGAACTTTTCCTTTAGCATCACCGAGTTGATTAACGACTTTGTTTTCTCCTGACATCGCCATGAGTGAGTGGTGCTTCCAGATGTACCACCATGAAAGGGCCGCTTCTTGTTTTGCGGTCAAGTTTTCTGGATCCAGCTTCACAGCTTTGACTTGGTGGACTTGATGATGAGTAGCGGCATTAACGGCCGTTGGTGCCATCAAAACAAGCAAAACTGCGCCAAATGCAACGACGTATTTGATTATTTTTTTCATATATATACCTCCGATTTGTTCTATTCTTATTATAGAAAACTTCGCCATTTTCCTCAATGCTTGGGGAAAATCTTGGTGAAAACTTCAAGAATTTTCCGTGAGAGGCCTTGGAGTTGTCCTTGCAAGCCAACCAATTTACCCGCAAAAAAAGAGGACGGAATTATTTCCGTCCCCCAACAATTTAATCGATTACTAACATTGCCTTAATGGCTTTTCTTTGGTCCATTGCTTCGTAAGCTTGTTGTACATCATCTAATTTGTATGATTGCGTGAATACTTTACCTGGGTGGATTTCACCTTTTAGAACTGCATCCAATAAGACTTGCTTGTCGTAAGTTGTTACTGAAGCTAAGCCCCCACGTAAGCCCACGTTCTTCCATAATAATGAGTTAGCTGATGGTTCTTTTTGCGGCACCCCGACACGACCGATAATCGCACCAGCATGAGCGATTTGGCCGGCTTGTTCGATGGCGGATTCAGCCCCGACACATTCTAAAACAGCGTCTGCACCAGCTCCATCTTCCGTTAAGGCAAGCACATCTTTAACCGCTTGATCGCCACGACTTGATACGATATCAGTTGCGCCAAATTCACGGGCTAATTGCGCACGATCTTCGTGGTGGCTTAATGAAATAATCTTCTTTGCGCCCCGTAATTTAGCCGCAATCACTGCACTTAAACCAACAGCGCCATCCCCGATAACCGCAACGGTATCGCCCTCTTTAACCAAAGCACTCGCAGCGGCATGATAACCGGTTGCCATGACATCAGATAATGTAAGTAAGTCTTTTAATTGATCTTCAGTGTAATCTTCTGGTTTCCCTGGGATTTTCACAAGGCCCCCGTCAGCTTGGTTGTAATTAATATATTCTGCTTGGTAACCTGTGACATCACGGCGGTCTTTAGCGATACAATTACCGTCATATCCCGCACGACAGTTGACACACTTTCCACAACCATTTGTAAATGGCACGATTACAAAGTCACCAACTTTAATTTCTTTGACATCAGCACCAACTTCTTCAACCACCCCGATAGCTTCGTGACCAACTTGACCACCATGCTTGCGGTCGCCAATGCCTCTGAACCACCATAAATCAGACCCGCACACACAAGCCCGCACAACCTTGATTAACGCGTCTTTTGGGGTTTGTAAACTTGGTTTTTCAATTTCTTTAATTTCAACCTTTCCAGGTTCAGTAAATACTGTTGCTTTCATTAATTCGTCTCTTTTCTTTATTTAGGATATTTTTCAGTATACATGTTTGGCTAGCTTAACGCTAATTATATGTTTTATATACCTTTATGGTATCAAATCAGTATTTTTTAAAAAAATTTGGATTTTCTCTTTCTTTTTTGGTAAATATTGTCTATAATAAAAGTATCAAATAAAGAGAGTTACTTAAGCAGTAACTCTCAGGAACATTCAGATTTTAAAGTGAATGTTCAGTATAATTTGATTTTAAACACCCTGCAACCACTCCACCCTTGTGGTTGTCATTACTTTTACTATAAAATAACGAAAAATCTGCGAATCCCACTTTTATCGCGGATTTCTCAAGTCAATCTAAAAAAGAGGATGGAATTTTGGTTCCATCCTCTTTTTAGTTACCCAATCAGAATATCTTCTTTTGGATAGTGATATGATTTTTGTTTGGGTTTTGCATTTAAGATTGAATACATTACCGTATAGATCCCGACCCGACCAATAAACATTAAAATCATAATGATTGCTTGGCCGAAGTAATTGAAGTAATGCGTTACACCTAAGGAAATACCCGTGGTTCCAAAGGCCGCAACCACTTCAAAGGTCACATACTCCAAGGTATCATGCTTGGGTAAAGCTTGCGTTTTGGTTAAAACCACAATGGCCGCAATCACTAAAACCAAAGCGACCCAGATTAAGGCAATCGCGCGGAAAATATTTTCCTGTGAGAATCTGCGGTGCGCAAAGGTTGGTTCTTGTTGGCCTTTAAGCGTAGAAATACTCTGAATAACCAATAACCCAACAGTGGTGGTCTTAATCCCTCCCGCCGTTGATCCCGGAGTTCCGCCGATAAACATCAACATGATGGTAAAGGCCATCCCTGAAGCTGTGAGTTCATTATATGGAAAAGTAATTAATCCCGCCGTTCTTGGCGTAATTGCCATAAAAATCGTATTAACTAAGCGTTGTTTAACGTCTAATTGATCGGCCAATTGACTCAAATTATTTTCCGTAATAAAGTACATTACAAATGATAAGGTGAATAACGCAAACCCTGTTCTTAAAGCCAGCGTTGTATGTAATGATAAGCGGTGGTTTTGGCGATAAGTTAAGATATCTTTCCATACCAAAAATCCAAGCGATCCCGCTAAAATTAAGAACGCAAAAACGCCTAAAACATAGGTATTATTAGCGAAATTTTGAACACTGTTTCCAAACAAGTCAAAGCCAGCATTACAAAAGGCTGAAATTGAATGGAAGATACTAAAAGCTAAGCCCTTTTGAAATCCATAACGGGGATAAAAATCAACAAATAATAAACCCGCGCCGATAATTTGAATCGCCACCGATAATTTAAGAACCAAATAGACAATATCAAATTGTGAAACCGTACTTAAATTCAGCGATTCAGAGGTCAAAAGCTTCGTGGACATACTCATTTTTCCACGGATCAACAAGAACATCAACACCGTGAAGGTCATAAAACCTAATCCACCGATTTCAATTAAAAGCGTGATTACCAACTTTCCAAACCAACTCCAGTGCGTGGCGGTATCCACCAAGGTAATCCCCGTCACACAAGTCGCACTGGTTGAAGTAAACAGCGCGGTCATGAAGCTAGTATGTAGACCCTTGTTCGTTGAAATCGGCAGCATCAATAAGAAAGTTCCTATTAAAATCACGAAGATAAAACCAAACGTCAGTACTTTAGGAAAAGAATACTTGTGATGATTGATTTCAATCATTATTTTGCCTCCGTTATTAACTTTTATCCTCTATTATACTAGATTATCGCGGTAGATGTTATTTTTTTATGTATCTATCTGCATTTTAGTTTGTATTTTCGCGGATTATCATGTAGAATTTATTTGAAAAAAGGCGACTAATTTTAGTCCCTTTTTGAGATTGTCGCGTACGGTCTTTTTATTTATAAGTTCTAAAGATGGCGTATGTTCCTTTCCATTTGAAATTTTGCGCTGAAATTTTATGCATACGCAGTATTTTTTTGAACAGATCGCCGTTGCAATCGTATATAAAAAGGTATCAGTTAGTATTTTTTACTGACTGATACCTTTTTTGGTGTTTAATTTTCTATACATATAATTACGCGATTTGCTAGTTCGTAATATTTGATAGAGATAGTTCAATTATTTTATAACTCGAGCTATCTTTTTATTTATATCGTACTACCATCTCGCCTACTAAAAATCACAATCTATCATATTGACTTTTATCCTAATTTTAGTTTATCATAATAAATGAAAAGAGTTACTGTACTCCAATACAGTAACTCCTAGTGTCAGAGACGGCATGTCTAATTACTTAAACTTACCGCTTAGCTTTTGGTGTGCTATAAGCGGTTTTTTTGTGCTTTAATGCACCAATAAATAAACTATTACAGGCAACAGTTCTAGGATTATCACTAATAAAATAAATAATGATACATAGAGCACCTGCATAGTCTTTGATGGAATGTCCGCAATAACTTTTGCCAATTCCACAAACCACTTGAGCGGGTTCACGACATCTTATGTTTCCTTTCGTCTGCGTAAGTGCTAGACCCGATATACTCACCTCTTGCTCCATAGGCAACACTTCCTTTCACAAGGTACATGCCGCCCGCTGACAAAAAATATTATATCAACGATTATAATCCTTATCAACTTGATTATCTTTTTTATCACAAAATCTTGTCTTGCTTGATCCAGAACCTGCTTCAAAGAAAAAACGTGAATCTATTACTTCTTCTAAACTCTAACAAGTAATTAATTCACGTTTTTTTGTGGTTTTATTATGACTAAATCAGTTTAGCATATATATATATGCTAAGCAAGTTTAGTTAAGCCATACGGCCTCTTTTGGCCCTTCGTCAGCTTGATTTTAATCGCGATTCCGGGCCAGCCTCCTAGCATTTAGCTACGAAATTCCCGCCATCTGCTTCGCAGATAACGTGACTTTCTAGGCTAACTGTACGGAGTCTTTATTGGCCTCCATCAGCTTGGGGGAATCGCGATTCCGGGCCGGTGCCTAGTGCTTAGCTACGGAGTCATTCGCCATCTGCTTCGCAGATAACGCCTGCTCCTAGGCTAATCATACGGCCCCCTTTTGGCCCTCCATCAGCTTGGGTTATCTGCTTGTTGTAATCTATACAACCCCGCATAAGACCCATCCAATGCCATTAACTCATCGTGGGTTCCTCTTTCGATTACTTCTCCTTTATCCAACACCAAGATCAAATCGGCGTCCTTGATTGTTGATAACCGGTGGGCAATCGCGATTGTGGTTCTTCCCGAGCGCATTTTGGCTAAACTTTGTTGAATCTTTACTTCAGTTTGCGGATCGATATTTGACGTGGCTTCATCCAAGACCAAAATTTTGGGATCGCGCACAATTGTACGGGCAAAGGCCAATAATTGGCGTTGACCGCTTGAATATGTGGCCCCTCTTTCCGTTACCTTGGCGTGATATTTACCGTCGAGTTCTTCGATAAATTCATCTGCAGCGACAAATTTTGCGGCCTGCTTAACTTGTTCATCCGTGATTTGGTCATCAAACATACGGATATTTGAGGCGATATCTCCATAAAATAGGAATGGATCTTGAAGTACTAGACCAGTTTTCTTACGTAATTCTGCGGGTGCAAATGAACGCAAGTCATGGCCATCAACCAAGATTTCGCCGCCCATATATTCATAAAAACGCAATAACACGTTGATGATTGAACTCTTACCTGAACCCGTGTGGCCGACCAAAGCGACCGTTTGTCCTGGGTTGGCGGTAAAGGAAACATTTTTTAGCACGGGATTTTTGTCGTAAGCAAAGGTCACGTTCTTAAATTCAATCTTCCCGTCAGTAATCTTGGCGTTTTCATCAACTTCTTGTTTAGGGGCGATGGTGTCATCATCTAAAACCTTCAAAATTCTAAAGCCCGCAACCAAACCATCTTGGAAAAATGGCATGTAATCCATGACGTTCGATAGCGGATTAAAGAAGTTTTGGACATAAGTTAAGAAGGCATAAATTACCCCTGCTTCCACGAAGACGTTGTGGGTAGTTTGCACCCCGAAAATTGCGAGCGCAAAGATTTCCGCTAACGAATACATCAACGTTACAACTGGGAATAAGAAAAATGAATTAATGTTAATCATTTTTTGACGGCGCATGGCGTAGTAATCATTGATTTTATCAAATTCTTGTTGCATCCGTTCTTCTTGATTGAACTGTTGGATAATTCCCATCCCCAACAATGATTCATTAATGCGCGTATTAATCGTACTTAAAGCTTCACGAATTGTTCGATAAATCTTGGAACTAATCCGTTGGTAAATGTAAGTTGTTAAAAAGATCACTGGTACAAAGGCTAAACTGGTTAACGCGATTTTCCAGTTCACACTGACCATCGCAACAAAGGCGGTGACCATCGCAAAGAAAGTGATGGCGATTTGTAAAAACAAACTCCAAAAGTCAAATAGCGTTTTCGTATCGTTAGTAACGCGCGAAACGATTGATCCGGTTGGCGTACTATCAAAATACTTAAGCCCTAAGCTATGAAGTTTTTTAAACAAAGTTACCCGAATATTTTCTAAAGTGTATTCAGCCCCCATTGAAAAGGCGAATGCTTGAATAAATTGGGTGATGGCCTTGATAATTGTCCCCAAGAAATAAAGGGCCGCAAACGCTAAAATCAAGTTCCAGCCCGCATTTTTATTGGTTAAAACATGGTCCATGTAGTATTGCAGTAACTGTGGTAAAAAGACATTCACAATCCCCAAGAAAAGCGCAAAAGCAAAGGAAATCACGAAGTATTTTTTGTATGGTTTGGCAAAAGGCAATAAGCGCTTAATGATTGTCGCTTGATCTTTTAATGTAAAGGCCTTGGCCCAAGCAGATTGTTTATCCTTCATTATTTTTCCCCTTTCTTTTCTTGTAAATCATATGTTTGAGCGTACCAACCGCCCGCTTTTAAGAGTTGTTCATGTGTTCCTCTTTCGATAATTTGGCCTTTATCCATGACGAGGATTTCATCAGCCTGACTCACTGATGACAAACGACTCGCAGAAATAATTGTCGTCTTATCTTGACGGCTTTCATGCAATGCATCTAAAATGTGGTTTTCAGTTTTAGCATCAACCGCTGAAAGCGAATCATCTAAAATTAAGAGTTCTGGGTGAGATAACAAGGCGCGCGCAATCGCCAAGCGTTGTTTTTGTCCCCCAGATAATGAAACCCCCATTTCTCCAACTTCGGTTTCATAACCTTCTTCCATCCGTAAAATATCGGCGTGAACATCGGCAATTTGGGCCACTTTTTCAACTTCTTTTTGAGTCGCTGTCGGATCAGCGAAGCGAATGTTTTCTTTCAAGTTCATTGAAAACAAGAAGTTAGTTTGCGGAACATACCCTAAAGCTTGCATATAGTTTTCAAAAGGATAACTGGTGATAAGATGATCGCCCATTTTGATTTGACCGTTGTAGTGATCGTATTCTCGCATCAATAAACGTAAAATAGTTGACTTACCCGATCCTGTTTCGCCGACAATCCCTAAAGTTTGTCCGGCTTTAACCGTAAAGTGCACATCTTTAAGCTGCGCTTTTTTCGGATCATCAGGAAAGGCAAATTCATCCACATCAAAGCTAATATCGCCGTGAGGTTGGGCTGATTGTGCTAACTTAGCCGGAGTAACCCGGTCGTTTTCTTGGGCTAATAATTTTGAAATTCGATCGTAACTAGCATTTCCACGTTCCAAAATGTTAAACAAATGTCCAATCGCAAACATGGGCCATACCAAGGCTGCCATGTAGGAAATGAACGTTACCAATTGCCCGATGGAAATTACATTGTGAATTACATAATAACCACCTAAAATGATAATCATGACGTATGAAAGTCCCATAATTAAAGAAGTCATTGGGTCAAACAAGGCATCCAAGCGATAAGCTTTCTTGTTGGCGGCAATCGCATGGTCAACATGCTTTTGAAAATCTTGGGCATCTTCTTGTTCTTGACCTAATGTCTTAATAACTTTAACGCCTAAGATACTTTCTTGCGTCTTATTGTTAAGATCAGAAAAGGCAGCTTGTGCTTTTTCGAAAGCATTGTGAATCTTGTTACCTAAAACTGTTGCCATCACGGCTAACAATGGGAGGGGTAAAATGGCAAGAATCGTTAAGCGCCAATCAACAAACATGGCCATCGCAACAATCGTGGTGACCCCCGTTGCGAGCGAATCGGCTAACATTAAGATTCCAGCGCCGGCGACATCCCTAACTGCATCAATATCGTTAGTTGCGTGCGCCATCAAATCACCGATTCGGTGTTTTTGATAGAATGTCTGATCCATCTTTAAAAAGTGCTGGAATAATTGGCGACGAAGAGTTTTTTCTAAAATAACGGATCCCCCGAAAATGAAGCGGCGCCACATGTAACGCATAATATATTGCGCCACGACACACAATAGAAAAATCCCGAGATATAACCACAAGTGTGGCATGGTTAAGGTATGCTTGTCGATTTGATCAACAACCAACCCAATCATACGTGGTGGAAAGACGTTCACAATCGATACGGCAATCAAGGTCAAAACCCCTGCTGTAAAGATTTTCCATTCTTTCTTGAAAAACCACGCGAGTTTTCTGAAAATTCCCATGAAAATTCCCTCTTCTTTCTTAATATTTTCTTTAATTTTAGTCCGTTAAGCACAATTTTTCAAAACTTTTTGCCTATATTTTTAAAATTGAAAAACCGACTTTAAACATAGGACAAATTTTTTGATTTCTCCTATGTTTAAAGTCGGTTTTTTGATCTTCTGACAAAAAAGCGCCCCTAAAAATTCTCAGTCGTTTTCTAAGCTAATATCTTAATGAAAAAATAATCCATTTAACGCGAGCTTGTGGCTTTCTAATTCATGACGGATAATTTGCCAAAGAGCTTGGTTATCTTTTGGCGATAGTATGCGGATATTCATCCGTACCACTTCCTTTGCAAATTTTTCCCATTATAGCAGGTTTTCTCTTCGATTTCCCCAAAAAATACGCTAAATCCTTGTGGGATTGACTTTGAAAATGTTTTCTATTACCTTGCATACCACTTTACATCTTTTTAACAATCCTGTAACAATTCACCTAAAAATCCCTTTTTTTACGAAACAACTTGTTTATAAAGGCTCCTTTACTCCTTATACTATAAGTTTTTAGCCCTTAACAATTATGTTACGGCTTGATTTGGTGGTTTTTGACAAGTTTTCTGATTATCCGTATACTCTTAATTGTTAAATAAATTTTAAGATTTCCAAAAATGTAAATATAGATTGTACAGAAAGGATTTAGATTATTTGAAAGACAGTAAACATTTATTACTTCTCGGAGCCACAACGCTTGCAGGGACAGCCTTAGGCGCTGTTAATGTATCGGCTGACAATGTATATACCGTTCAAGAAGGTGATACATTAACTGGCGTTGCTGCTAATTCAAAAATTGACCTTCAAAAATTAGCGGATGACAACAACATCTCTGCTGATAGTTACTTACATGTTGGTCAACAACTTGTAATCAAGACGCAAGACAACAAAGAAGACGCAAACGTGCCTTCTGCAAGTCAAGCAATCCAACAAGCAGCTTCTTCATCAAGTCAAGCAAGCTCAAGTTCATCATCATCAAGTAAAGATGAACACAAGTCAAGCTCTTCACAACGCAAACAAGAAAGCAAAAAAGACGAAAACAAAAAAGATGAAAACAAGGAAGTTCAAAATGCCCTTCCTCAATTAGAATCTCAATTAGGACACACTTTAAATAATGGTCAATGCTATGGATTGACTGCTTGGTATGTTCAACAATTAGGTGGTCCTCAATTAATGGGATCAGGGAAATCATTTGCTCAAGACATTGGAACTGACTATGACTGGAGTGCATATGGTTGGAGCGTGAAGCAATACCCTTCAATCCAAGATATCAAGCCTGGGGATGTTATTAACTGGGAAGCTGGTGGCGCCCTTAGCCCTGGTATCTACGGTCACACTGGGGTCGTTGTTTCAATCGATGACAAAGGTAACATGACAACCATCGAACAAAATGCGGAACAAGGTCAAGTTGCAGCTAAATACAACCGTACATTTGATCAAACACGCATCAAGTCAGTTGTTCACAAGGACGCAACTAGTTCAAAAACAACTGATAAATCAGAAGCTCAAACTACAACTCAAAACGATGCTTCTAAAGACCAAGCACAAAAACAAGATAACAACCAAACTCAAAACCAAACAAACGGTTTATCTGCAGCGGACGCTCAAGCTAAAGAATGGATTGCTGCTCATGAATCAGGCGGTAGTTACACTGCCCAAAACGGTCAATACTACGGTCGTTATCAATTAACAGCATCATACTTAAATGGTGACTTCTCACCTGCCAACCAAGAACGCGTTGCCGACCAATACGTTGCTTCTCGTTACGGCTCATGGTCTAACGCTCAATCATTTTGGTTAGCTAACGGTTGGTATTAAGATTAGCGTAAATTATGGAACACATCTTTCGGGATGTGTTTTTTTTGTAAAAAAAATCCTTGATGCTCAACGTTTGATGGTTGAGTATCAAGGATTTAAATCACTTAAACAACAACACTATAGACTGTAAGTAAAAACCAAATGGCATAAAGAACAACGCTTCCCCATTTGTATTTCTTCAATTCAGCGTGGTCATAACTAAGCAACCAAATATTAGCGGGAATATCAATCGCCCACACTAAAACGATTATGACATCCATGAAATCGTTGGCAGCATACTTGTGTTGCACTATTTCAAGAACATTAATAATCACGAGTAAAATCATCAAAATTAATGATATCCTCCGGAACATCACACTTCTCTTTGATTTTCTGAGATGACTTCTTGCATCCGTATTCGCTTTGGCATCTTTTTTTTCAACTCGCAACAGTTCCCAAAAAATAAATCCTGTTATTATGTAAAAAATAATATCAATATACTGCATAGTTTCTCTCTTCCTTTCTTACATTAATATTTTACCCATATTACTGCTGCAAGCTCAAGTTTTGATTACAAAAAAGAGTTCTATAATATTTTTTACTGATGAAAATTTTGAAGTATATTTCAAGATTATCATCAGTACTTTTTCATTATAATTAACTTCCATGCTGCTTTTTACTTCTATTTTTTATTTGTATAAATAATAGAATCACTCTGAAATACAGGAATAGTCGATATTTTTGATTATTTCAGCATTCTATGTTACTATTTACTTATAAATAAAAGAGAGCAACTACGTGGAATAGTTACTCTTAGCATGATCGTTTCGGCGGTCTTACATATATAAAGTTAATCGTTTAAGACCGTCTTATTGACGGTTATTTTTTTGCCGTTTTCTAACGGCTTTCAATCGTTCAATCGCTTCAAGTAAATTTGTCAAACTATTGATAAATCCTGAGCTGCTTTTTCTTCTATTTTTATTTGTATAAACAATATAATCACTCTGAAATGCAGGAATAGTCGATGTTTTTGATTATTTCAGCATTCTATGTTAGGATTTAATTGTAAACAAAAAGGAGTAACTATTGGTAGTAGTTACTCCTAGTATGATCGTTTCGGCGGTCTTCATTTATTTTTATTTCTTATATAAAGACCGTCTACTGACGGTTATTTTTTTGCCGTTTTACAACAGCTTTAAATCGTTCAATTTATTCAAGAAAATTTGTCAAACTATTGATAAATCCTGAGCTGCTTCTTCTTCTATTTTTTATTTGTATAAATAATGGAATCACTCTGAAATACGGGAATAGTCGATGTTTTTGATTATTTCAGCATTCTATGTTATTATTTATCTGTAAACAAAAAGGAGCAACTACTTCCAATAGTTACTCCTAGTATGATCGTTTCGGCGGTCTTCAATTTTAATTTAAAAATTATAATTTATAGACCGTCTTATTGACGGTTTTTTTTATGTCGTTTTCTAACGGCTTTAAATCGTTCAACCGCTTCAAGCAAAGTGGTTAAACTATTAATAAATCCTGAAATAGCATTAACTAAATCAGTCATAGTTTCAACTGCTTTTACCATCCAACGTTTGAATTAAAAAACAGGAATAGTCGATATCATTGATTATTTCAGTATTTTATGCTATTATTTATCTGTAAACAAAAAGGAGTAACTACTTCCAATAGTTACTCCTAGTATGATCGTTTCGGCGGTCCTCATTTAATTTAATAAAGAATTAGACCGTCTTAGTGACGGTTTTTTTTATGCCGTTTTCTAACGGCTTTAAATCGTTCAACCGCTTCAAGCAAAGTGGTTAAACTATTAATAAATCCTGAAATAGCATTAACTAAATCAGTCATAGTTTCAACTGCTTTTACCATCCAACGAATGAACATTACTAGCACAAATAATGTACCAGCTAATACCATCATGGCGAATCCCTTTCTCTTATAGTAGGGTTTACACTTAGAGAAAATCCCATTGGCATCACCCCCGATCAAGAAGACCGCCTTTGACCATATCTAATATTATATCATACAAAACGTTGATATATCAACGTTTTATTATCAATATATTTATATACACGTGACATATTTATTTAGATTTCTTCATCAGTATTAATTGACAAAGAGCAAAAAAACCAGGGAAAATCCCTGGTTTTATAATCCTCTAACATAGCGTTCGAATTCATCGGCGAATTCAAGGGCCGCTTGCTTGCCGTAGTTTCTTTCAATTGTTTGTAACATTGACATCATCACGATTTCAATGTCGAATTCATTAGTTTGTTCAACCACGAGCTTAAATAAACGCGCGGTCGTCACTGCCTTAGTGGCTTTTAATTCTGATTCCCATTGATTAAAATTGCGATAAGTCGACTTACCTTGCCCAATCACTAAAAAATTAGCCTTACTGGCTTCAATTAAGTATGGGAGATATTTTTGATCATAATTTTCCATTATAATCCCCCCTTCATTAATTGGCGCTTGTATTCTTGTAAGGTCGCAATCATTGAAGTCTTAAAGTTTTCGCGCGCCTTATCATCCATCGCATAAGTCGCTTGGGCAATTAAACGGCGCATCTTGAGTTCTTTGCCTGACTCTAAAGCCATCATCCCCAACAAATACCCCATATCCGTATTAACACGGAGATTATCTTCATTGAACTTCTTAATCAAGACCTGCCCGCCGCCTAACATTCCGACATACAGCATTCGTTCACTTGGATTGTTAAGATTGACTTCTTGGCTTTCTTCTTTCATGATATCCTTATCATCTTGCATAATATCGCGCATTATTTTCCTCGTTTTCATTACTTTTCTTTAATTATAACGAAATTGCGGGTCAGTTGCCAATTTCGGAGGTTGGAAGCTAAGAAAATTGTTAGAATACTTCTCGTTTTATATTCCTTTTATAATTCTTTTATAAAAGGAATATAAAAAACACTGCATAACCATCAGCTCTATCCGAAAATTATGCAGTATTAATTCAAAAATTATTCTCTTTTCCTTTCCACATCCCAACAAACGCATTATCTAAACAAACAACCGCTTGCCCGACGCCAAGAGTGGCTAGTTTTCTGGAATCGAGGTTTGGAATCTGTAAGCTTTTTTCTTCTGTTGTTGTTGCCAAATGGTGGATCAAGAAATTCGAAAATTGTCCTAACATGCTGGCAGGTAAATCCAACGGGGATTGGGTAATTAACGCTAAATTAAGCCCATATTTGCGGCCTTCTCTTAACAATTGGAACATCCCGTTTTCACTTAAATCCCTTAATTCGTTTGGTAAATAGCGATGTGCTTCATCCAAGAAAACCGTGATTGGAAAACTCTTTGATTGTTCCATTCGTAATTGTAAAATTACTTGCATTATCAAGGAAAGCACTTGTTTTTGGCTTTGCGGATATTTTTTTAATTCTGAAATATCAATCACCAATGCCCGTTTTTTAGCTTTCATTTTCGTAAATAAAGTTAACACATAGCTGATTTCTAATTTGGATTGGCCTTTTCGGTTGCGGGTACCGAAGATTTGACGAAAAATGTCAGCGTGATTTTTAGCTTCTAAATCTAGAATCTGATCCCAAGCTTGATTGATTTTTTGCCGGTCATATACTTGCCCCAACAAGTGATAATCCGCACGTTCATCACCATAAGGTAAGACGTATTCTTCGATAACTTGTTGGCTCAACAAGTCATAGTTGTAGTTTCTCATCCAAGATTCCAACTGATTGACCGCCTCATTATGCTCTTTGATGGGCCGGTTATTTTTAATATAAACGCCCGTTTTATCTTTATGCAAATTCGCCTGAATTTTCAATGAGGTAATCGCGTTGGCGACTTTTTTCATCAAATTGTCATCTTCAATATCCATAATTGACAACAGTTGTGGCGCCGTCAATGACCCTGGATCAATGTAACAGTTCTCGCCCAATTTATAAACCACCATATTTTCTTGATGGCTGTATTCGCCCGTCGGATCTAAGATGATGACCGTTTGATCGTTTTGCTTGAGTTCTTCAATCATGGTTAAGGCCGCCGTGGTTTTCCCACTACCAGTCTGGCCGGTAACCAATAGGTGTTGTTTAACCAAAGCTTTAGCTTGCATGTTGCTCACCTCTTTTGTAATATATCTTCATTTTACAACAAACCACCGCTCACAAAAATAACTTACTTGCGCAACGCTCTAAGCGCCCAGGTTTTTGCGGATACGTAACGTAAAAACACCTTTCGAAGATTAGCTTAGCAAAAGAAAAAGAGTGAGTTATTATTTTTAACTCACTCTTTTTTGTATCTGTATCAATAGATTTATAATCAGAAAAAATATTTCCGTTAAGACGTTGTTTCATTATTTTTATTGTTTCTTCAAAAGAATCTGTTAGTTATACGGAATTGATTCGATATATTTTTTTACAATTTTTGGGTAGTATAATCCTGCATAAGAGGCAATTAGAAAGACGACTCCTGCAAAAATTTCTAGGTTTCTAGTATATTCTACTTCATAACCTAACATTTGATTTATAACAGCGGTCAGGTTCAAAAGATAACCAATGGATGCTGAAATCATTTTTATTCTTCGCAGCCTTTGAAATTTTCTTCTTTCTTTTTTAGGAATTGTATCTAAAATTTTCTTTGCCCTAGGAACGATTTTTTCCTTCGTATTAACGTGGTTAACAGTGATATTTGTTAACATGCAAGTAAAACCATAGTACATTGGAAAATAAGCGTAAAAATAAGCGTATATGTATAACTCCATTTTTTCCCCCCTACTTTTCGTTTTTGATGCAAATCAGCGTAAACTGATGCACCCATTAGAATGATGGCTAAGCTAGCTTATTAATTTATTTGAATTCAGTAATGTCTTTAGCCGGCATACGCACAGAATCATAACCTGCTTCTTTGGCCTTACCGACTGAAATCATCATCACAGGTACGTAACGCTTAGGATCTAAGCCCATCTTTTCAGCCATTTTATCAGCTTCATAGCCGGTCATGGCGTTGGTGTCGTAACCATGTTCGCGCACAACTAACATGAATTGCATGGCTGCCAAGCTCGTGTCGATTTTAACAACTTCGCGCATCCATTGTTCTGAAAAACCATCGTAAAATGGCTTGATGAATCCAACTTGACGATCGTAAACTTCTTTTGGCATCTTGCCCGTAGCTAATGCTTCATCATAAATCTTGTTGAGGTTGGCTTGGGGTTGTAAATCTCCGAAAAAGACTACGACCGCTGCACTTGAGCTAACTTGGTTCACGTTAGTTGAGATTTCTAAGATAGCATCTTTAGCTTCTTTAGATTCCGCAACCACAAAGCGCCATGGTTGTAAGTTAACCGCAGAAGGTGCAGTGACAGTTTCATCAAGCATTTCAAGCATTTCTTCATGAGAAATCTTAACGTCTTCATCGTAAACTTTAACGGACTTACGATTGAGTAAAATATCTTTAAAATCGTTGTTCATATTTTTGTTACCTCTTTTTTTAGTTTGGAAAATCTCCTCAAAGCACTGCGATGGCGCGGATATAAGCTAGATAAGCTACCCTTGCAGCTCTTGGGGTCACCTGGGCAACCCTTGTGCCTTAAGCTCAGTCACGCTACATCCCTGTGTTATTGATAAGATTTTATCTTCTTTTTTATTATACACCCTCTATCTAAAATTACGGTGAAATTGGTCTCAAGAAATTTAGATTTTGGCAGTTTTGTAAGCTGAAAAATTTTAGTTACAATATGTTTGGTTATGCATTACTATATATTTATACATACTATTAAAAATTCGTTTCACGTCTTTTCCCGAATAGCTTTTTAGCTATTCGTTTTTTTCTGGCAGTATCTATCTTTTTCGGATTCTCATCGCTTGATTGCCCCAGTTCTTGGGCAATACGATCAACATTTTTGCGATATTCGTCGATAATCCGCCATTTAATTCCTTGAAAGTAATAGCCCATCGACCGTTGTCTTCCCTCTTTTTGATCTTGGGCATACATTTCCGCCAACAAAATAATACCTACTTGAACCATATCTTCAAAATCCGGATGCCTCCTTTCATATCCTAATTGACGTAAGGCCTTGTATATCAACTTCTGATTTTCTAAGGCAAATTCAAAGGCTTCAAACATATTTAACTCGCTCCTTTCCTTTGATGACTTCATCTTAAAAGGGTTTCTTGGATTTGCCTAAGGAACAAAAATCCCTAAATCAGACTGATTTTTGCGTTTATCAGGAATAATAATTACCCCTCATTACTTCATTAACTTGCTTTTCAGGAATTATCTAATTTATATCAGGATTTTAATTTCAATTTTTTATTTCTTCTATTATAAATAGTTACAGATTTGCCTTTATCCATAACAAGAATTTATTGTTTTAATAATTACCATTTATTACATTTGAATACATCTTAAACAACTTAATAATAATTCGATTATTTTTCATGAAAATATTTTTCTAGACAGATAGTATGGAGATAATTGCCTTTAATTTAGTCTTTTAAAAATTTACAGTCATTATTTAAAATTAAAAAATTTAGTTAAATTCGATAAAAAAATTCATATTTTCTTCAAAAAATCACCCAAATATATTGCACAAGGATAATCGCTGTGTTATTCTTTTATATGGAAACAACAACAACATATTTTTCAGGAGAAAGGGAATTATAAACTATGTTAAAAGATCTTAAAGAATTTTTACTTAAAGGTAACATTTTAGATTTAGCTGTTGCCGTTGTAATGGGGGCTGCATTCAACGCAATCATCACATCACTTGTTAAGGATTTAATCACACCATTAATTCTTAACCCAGCTTTAAAAGCTGCTCACGTTGAAGACATCGCTGGCTTATCATGGAACGGTATTGCTTACGGATCATTCTTAAGTGCCGTAATCAACTTCTTAATCGTTGGTACAACTTTATTCTTCGTTGTACGTGCTGCTGAAAAGGCTGCTGCATTAGGTAAGAAACAAGCAGAAGAAGCTGCTGAAGAAGCTGCAAAAGAACCAACACAAGAAGAATTACTTGCAGAAATTCGCGATTTATTAGCAAAGAAATAATTTTTCGCAATAATTAAGGTTAGGGTTTGACCCTAGCCTTTTTTTCTGCCATTCTTGTCTAAAATAGCTATCAGTTCTATAATTACTAAGTATGAAAAAGAATTGAGGATTGTTTATTATGGAAAAGACCAAGAAAAAAAGCCTCTACACCAAAGATGTCATTTTGGTGATGGCGGCTTCATTTTTCTTCTTATTTACAAACATGTTTATGAATACCATTATTAATGGTTACGCTAAATCACTGGGCGCAAGCACCACCTTTGCGGGCTTTATCGTCAGCACAATGAGTATTACTTCTATGCTTTTGCGTCCAATTGCCGGGAATTTATCCGATAAATTCTCCAAATACGCACTCTCATTATTAGGTGGATGCTTGATTTTAACGGGGATTACCGGTTATATCTTCACGCCGAACGCGCAGATGTTAATGCTATTTCGGCTTTTAAATGGTGCCGGTTATGTTTTATGTACCGTTTGTATGACAACTTGGCTCGCTCATCTTGTTCCAAGAGAACACATCGGCCAAGCCATGGGATTTTACGGGTTAACCAATGCCTTAGCGATGGCGGTGGGACCTGCGATTTCAATTAATCTCTACAAGCGTTTAGGTTATCACGCAACTATTGCGATTGCTGTGGCAGCCGCTATTCTAATCATTTTAATGGTCGTATCGGTTTCTGATCATGCTGTTCCAGTGAAATCCAAGCACGCCCAAGCACTTGTAGCAACTGGCAACAAGCCAAGATTCAAGTTAATTCAAATGAACGCTTTGCCGGTCATGTTATTAACGACTTTATTTGCGATGCCATATTTTGCCACCCAGGCGGATTTAGTTGAATACGTTCACTTACGTCATATGGACGTTACTGTGGGGGCATATTTCTTTATTTACGCAATTTTCTTATTATTATTGCGGATTTTCTTGAAGGAATACTTCGATACCATCGCTTTTGGCCCATGGTTAATCGCAAGTACGATTGCGACAGCCTTTTATCTATTAATGTTAACCATTATGAAAAACAACTTAATGATGGGCCTCGCCGCAATCGGCATGGCCGTTGGATATGGGGTTATTTATTCCGTCCTTCAATCAACTGCCCTCTTGTTAGCTCCAGTTGAAGAACAAGGGATTGCGAGCTCTACATTTTATTTAGGTGCTGATATTGGAATGGCATTAGGCCGATTGTTGGGGGCTTTGTAACCCACAACCTTGGAGCCGCTGCCTTTTACCCTTCAATGATGATTATCATCCCTTTGATTATCATCATTTATCTTACATTTAGAAAACGACTTAATAACGCGATTAATAACCACTAAAAAACTGGGAAACAAATATGTTTCCCAGTTTTTTTATTATTCTATACTAAATGGTGGACCATGCGCATGTAATTACAGTATTCTGGACTTTGCCACGTACTTTCAAAATTCCCCCCTGCAATTCGTCCCATATTATATAATTTTCGTACGGTTATCATTGGAATATCAAATTGTTTAGCCCAACGATTTAATTCAGGTAAATGGGATCATAGTCTCGTTCTTTGATTTCAAAAGCTCGTTTTAATAATTCAAAGTCTTCATGATGAAGCGAAAATTTTCTTCCATTGAAATATACGAAGTCACGATAGAGCGTTTCCTTTTCACCTTCAAAATAGACGGTTGATTTAATATCTTCCATCCCAATATCCGATACAAATCCCGGTTTCACACCAACCAAAGCTAGCAAGGCATTTGCCGCTTCATTCAAATCCCCACCATCTTTCACAAATTCTCTTAAGGCATCTTGCCAAAAATTATATGTATATACTACACTTTCTTCATAATAATTTTTATTAAATTCTAAACTCATTTTTATTTCCTCACATTTCTTATTTATTGTACTAATTTATGTTAAGTAAGTTGTATAGATTTAAACTTATATAATATCCTTGATATTACGTCTTATATCCTAATTACCGATGCTGTAATAGTTCAGTTGACCCCAGACTGGATCTAAGTTTATATAATTTCCATCTTGTCGGTACAAAATATAAACTGCCTTCCAAATATTTTGGAAATATGAGCTAAGCTTAGTTTTAGCAAAACGCCAACTACCGTCCTTAACGGTATGCGCCTTGCTTTGCTTTGCTTTACTCATATTTAAGGCATCTTCATAATATTGATAAACCGTAATTTTCTTTACCACTTTTTGGCAGTTATACTTGGCGGCTTTCAATCTTTCTTGATTCAAATATCGCCAATTCAATATATTTGAAAACATCATCTTTTCCTTTCTTCTTCAATACTTTGGGTATCTGCCGTAGCCTCTCGACTCAAGCTTAAATTATTATGGTAACCATTTTATCCTCCCTTCAAAATAATAATCAGCCTTCATCATTGAACACGACTGAATTATCATTTTTATTCCCTTTATATTTACTAATGTAAATTAGATAATTATAGATATTTAAATTATATAAATCAAAAAAATCATTATTTATCTGATTTACATGTTATATATTATTCTCATTTCTTAAAAATGTCAACCCTTTTATTTGATTTTATTATATAAATATTAAGATTTATTTTAAAACGAAGAGAGGTTAGTTCTATTTCGGGTGATCCATTCACATCTTGGAGCCACAAAAAATCCTACCTTGATTACGAAAATTTCGTTATCAAAGTAGGATAAGATATAAACTAAATCACTTTAAATGGAACGACAGGTTGCGCCATTGGATGATTAAAATTGAATGTTTCTAATGGTTGGAAATCATTCGGTTTTAACCATGAACTTACACCGCGCGCTAACATTAAGTTGGCTTCGTAGGCATCATTTTCTTTTGTCGTAAATGGAAGTAAGACAACTGGTTTTTTCATTGCGACGAACATCCCGATTTCAAAACAAATGCCTTCATCAATTTCATCCATGTCATATAAAGCGACGCAAACATCTGACGTTGCGACCGCATTAACATCATTATTGTATGTAGCCACTTGCCATTCAAGCGATCCAAAGATCCCTTCTGGATCAGAGTTAATTGAGGCGTCCTTATATTGAAAATCAAATGGTTGATGTACGATTCCGACTGTGGGATTTTTTTCCAATGCCAACAAAGCATCTTCCACTCGCTGAATTTGCGTCGGATTAAAATAACTTGTCGCAAGATAAATTTTAGTAGTTGCTACCTGATCTGTATTCTTCATATCGACCCTCCATAAAAATGTGCGCATCAAAGCAAAACAATCGCTCCGAAACTATATGTAGTGTTTAATTTTCTAGTTATACACTAGGTTTTGTGGTTGGGCTCAACCTTGTTATCTATACTAACTGAATTTTTAACGGATGTAAAGTCAATTTTGGGGATTATTTTTTTGTTTGTTGTTAACTTAGGCAAGAGGACTAAATTTTATTTTTTTGATTATAAAACGGGCGCAAACCTCTGATTTTAATCAGGGTTAAGCCCGCTAAACTAATTTATCTATTTTTTACCATAGTAACCTTTAAGTTGTCTTCTCATGGCTTCAGTATATTGAGATTCAATATATTTTTCTACAACTTCCTTACTCATATCGCCTAAAGTCCCCATATAATAGCTAGGCGACCACAAATGTCCACCCCATAATAATTTTTTAGTTTCTGGATATTGTTTGAACCATATTCTAGCTGACGCTCCTTTGAGATTTTTAACAATATTGGATGGAGCGTATTTTGGCTTAAAAGAAATTAACATATCCACATGGTCTGGCATAACCTCTAACTGACTAACAGTTATTTCTGAAATAGTTGCTTGTCGTTGTAAAATAGCTTTCATAGTGTCAACTTTCTCTTGAGTATCAAATATTTTTCTTCGATATTTAGTAACGAAAACTAAATGAAAATTGAAATTATAAACGTATCCCTCTTCATGTATAATCATTTACATACCACCCTTTCGTTGCTATAATAATTATAGCATATATTTCTCGAAAGGAGGTTACATGAATGGTTAAAAAG
>NZ_BAML01000021.1 GCF_000615845.1 Ligilactobacillus hayakitensis DSM 18933 = JCM 14209 | reverse complement strand
TTACCTTGCGCATTATAGTACACTTTCTTATTTTGATTTTTAATTTCTTGGAAACCTGTTTTCATTGCTCCTGATTTTTCATCGAATAAGTACCATGAGCCATTGATCTTTTGTTGACCATATTGCATCTTACCTTGCGTATTGTAGTATACTTTCTTATTTTGATCCTTAATTTCTTGGAAACCTGTTTTCATTTTTCCTGTATTATCAAATAAGTACCAATCATTATTGATTTTTTGTTGTCCCTTAGCTAAAGCACCACTTTTAGTATCAAAATAATAATCCTTATTATCAATACGACTCCATCCATGAGTCATCACACCGGTTTCTTTATCATAATATACAGTCTTATTTTGATCTTTAATTTCTTGAAAGCCAGTCTTCATTCTTCCAGAATTTGTATCAAAAAAGTACCAATTATTATTAATTTTTTGTTGACCATATTGCATTTGATTATTTTTTGGGCTGTAATATACAACTTTATTAGTACTTTCAATCTTTTGGAAACCGTTTAAGTTTTTACCCGTTTCGTTATCGACTAAGTACCAATTTCCATTAACTTGTTTTTCACTTGCATTTGTTGGTGTGTTAATTGGTGTTACTCGTTGAATATTATCTTGAATTGTTGATTGTTGTGCAGGAGCTGCCTGTTGCACACTTGATTGATTAGCTGATTGTGCAGCTTGATCTTGTACAGGTGTTTGTTGTACTGCTTGAGTAGCATTAATATTTTGTTGAGCTTGTGGTTGTGCTACTTGAGTAGTGTTAGTATTTTGTTGAACTGTTTGTAATTTAACTGTCCCTTGTTGGGCATCATTATCTGTATTTGTATCATTACCAGTTGTAGTTGCTTGAGCATCTGCTGGTGTAGTTGTATCAGCTGAAGCATCTTGTTGGCTTGTGTGAGCTCCGATTGCTAATCCTAAGAATACTAAAGGTGCTACGACCCAGTTCTTACCAGCTTTATACATCTTATAACGTTTTTTTGAATCTTTGTTCTGCAAAGAAAACGTCCTCCTCTTTCTTATCTAAACTTAATTATTCATTCTTTAAACTTACATAAAGTATTCTAATTTCTACATAAGAACACTATCTTATTATACTTAACTTAAGAATTAATCTCAATGCAAGCGCCTAATATATAATAAATCTTTAAACTTTTGTTACATAGTTGTAAAAGAAAACGTCTTTTCCAATTTGAAAAGACGTTAATTTTTAAAATTTTAAATTTCGGATTTTTGATATAGGATAAATTATTTGATTTGTCCTATATTTATTTTCAGAAAAATAACTAATCAAAATCCAGCTAATAAATGATACACATACTAAAAGATAAAAAACAGTTCCTGGTTCATAGGAAATTTCAATTATATGTTTTCCCTCAGATAAATTTAACGCAATAGTCCCTCTTTTGGATATCTCATGACTTATTTTTTTGCCATCTACTACAGCATTGGTATGATTATATTTAATTACCGGTAAATCTAATATTCCTTTCTTATCCAAGTCAACTATATATCTAATTTTATTAGGTAACAACACTTTTTTATGAACCTTTATTTCTTTACCATTCAAATATGATACCTGCGATATGATTGAATTAGCAAATTCATTAGAATTAGGATTATTCCCATTATAAGACTGCTTAGGATAATAATCAGTTTCTCCAAATAATATTGTATAAGAAAACATATCTTGATAATTTTCTTTTGTAATCACCTGATCATCTGGTAATGTTTTCAATACCTGACTATTTTTCACTAGATAATTATTGTTACTATTTAAATTGATAAATAAACTTGATATTTGTCCTAGGTAAATAATACTATTCAAAGCTATGATAACAATGAAGACTAAGTTTTTTTGATACCTTGTTTTCTGCTTTTTCACTAATTTATTAAAACCATACGATCCTGTTACCGCTAAGAAAAATGATGCAAAATTTAAAAATCTATATGGATATTGTATCGGTCCAAAAATAATTATTAGCGGTGTATTTTTTAGGACTTCCCATGGAAAGATTGTAGTTAAAAATAATAATACAGTTACCCCTAATAGATAAATGTTCATTTCTACCTTATTATCTTTCACAAAATACCAACCTACCCCAGCAACTCCAAATAATACGATTCCCGTACTTTTACTTACAATATTGTAAAGTGAATTATTTATTATATCTATAAGTGTCATGGGTAATGCAATAGTCGGAGCTGGCGATTGGATATTTTGACCAACAAAATCAGTCAAAAATATCCACAGAACAGGAGCAGTTAAAGTGATAAATAATAGGATTGCCTTTACAATTGCATATATTCTATCTTTGGATATTTCCCTAGTATATATTAATTTGGCAATGAATAATGTCACTGCAAATCCAATAGACATATATACACTTAAAATATGTGCATAGGTCGTTAATGCCAATCCAATTGATACAAGATACCATCTCTTAGTATCTCCCCATAACAAGTGATAAATTCCTAAAAATATTATGGGAATAAAAGTAAATGCTTGATATTCACCAAGAGTTTGATTAGCAATCCCTAAGTAGAAATGATAACTTGCTAAAGTATATATCAGAGCAAATATATAGCTTCTGTACTTATCTTTACTAAACTCAACATACATACGTAAGATATCGTTAATGTGAGAAATAAAAATAATCCAATCCATATATAATAAGCAGTTACTGGATTAAATATAAATCTCAAAGCTGCCCACAAATATAGATATACACTTGGATAAAATAAGAAACTACCATTCCCCGAATGACTGAATGTATGCGTAGCAATAAAAGTAAATAAATGGCCTTGCCTCAAATTATTAAAAATTTCTTCCACTCGCGCAAAGTGGAAACTCCCATCACTAATAACTTGTAACTTTCCAGAATTTATGAAAAAACTTAAATAACAATATGATAACAATAAAAATGACAGTACATTAAGACTATTTATTATAATTTGTTTTTTATTTCTGAACTTCACTTTTAAAAGCCTCTCTATTTATCCAAATTTCGATGTTTTAAATTTGAAAATACATAACGATCAGCGAGACCAACTAATGGCCCTTGGAAGATTAAAGCAAAAATTGTTCCAATATTAATTGCATAAATGTGATGAGAGATGATTACCGACACAATAATCGCAACGATTGGTGGGGTAAATGTCACTAACTGGGCGATTGTTGGATTGCCTTTAAAGTATTTAAAGCGAATAATCTGCATCAAATCATCAACTGGATGTAACATCCAATTTACTCGCTGATAAATTGAGACCGCTGTGGCAATCAAGACAACCCCAAAACAATCTAAAATAATTCTAACCACAAGATTCAACTCACTAATTCCTGTTTTTAATAGGAAGGTTGTAAAATAACCCACTAAAATCGAAAAAGGGGTCATAAATATTAAATTTCCTAATACCCTTTTCCAACTAAACCGCTTAAGAATAATAACATTAGCGATAACTACAATAAACGCACTTAAAAACAACATTAAACTAAGCTTAATTGGTGTTACATGTGATAGATTAACTGCGGCAGCTGTCCACAAGGCACTCCCTAAATTCAAACTTACTGTTAATGCATTTCCTAAACTATTAATTAAAATTGAAAATACAAAATAAAATATCAACAATCCTGTCGATAAATCTTCTTTTTTCATTTAAATTATCTCCCCTAAAATATTCATCAATATATCTATCTTAAGCTAAAAATTTACTGACAACAACTAAAAAATGCCTCATCCAAAGGACGAGACATCTAATTAACTAATTATTTTTCAACTGGTTTCTTCCAGAAGCTTAAGATTAAAGCAGCTACGATTGAACCAACTACAACAGCTAGGATGTAACCTAAGATGTTTGTAGATAATGGTGCAACCCAGAAACCACCGTGAGGAGCAGGAACTCCAACTTTCATTAATCCAACAAGAGCACCACCGACTGCTGAACCGACAATACATGAAGGAATTACACGGCCTGGATCTGCTGTTGCAAATGGAATAGCTCCTTCAGTAATGAATGAGAATCCTAATACCCAGTTAGTAACACCAGCACGACGTTCATTTTCAGTATACTTGTTCTTGAAGAATGCTGTACCAATAGCTGTTGCGAATGGAGGAATCATACCACCAACCATTACTGAAGCCATTAAGATAGCAGCTGTTGCTGACTTAGGATCGTTAGCAAAAGCACCTGATGCAAATACGTAAGCAGCCTTGTTGAAAGGACCACCCATATCGATTGACATCATACCAGCTAAGACCATTGTTAAGATAACAAGGTTCCCTGTACCCATACCGTTCAAGAAGTTTGTGATTGCAAGATTCAATGAACTGAAGATTGGGTTGATAATGTAGTACATGATTAATGCTACTAACAACAAACCAAGGATTGGGTAAAGAAGCATTGGCTTCATACCATCTAATGAGCTTGGTAATTTAGAGAATAACTTCTTAAGACCAACAATTAAGTAACCAGCGATAAAACCGATTGCAATACCACCTAAGAAACCTGCAGGTGATTGAGCATTTGCTTGCACATTAACATGGAATGCACCGCCATATGAGTTGTTAGCGATAGCAGCCATGAAACCACCAACGAAACCAGGCATTAAGGCTGGTTGGTCACCGATTGATTCAGCAATGTAACCTGCTAAAACAGGTACCATAAATGCGAAGGCTAAGTTACCAGCACTGTTTAAGAAGATAAATGCTGGTGACTTTGCACCACCCATGTATTGTTCAACAATAAATGAGATGGCCATTAAGATACCACCACCGATAACGAATGGTAACATATGTGAGATACCGTTCATTAATTGCTTGTAGATGTTACCCCATACAGTACCGTCTGATTCTGATGAGCTAGATTCTTCATCACCTGTTGCATGGTAAACAGCAGCTTTTTCTTCTAAAATTGCATTAATTAAGTTTTCAGGTTCTTGAATCCCTGCTGTAACTGGCTTGTTAACTAATGGCTTACCATCAAAACGTGCCATTTCAACTTTCTTATCAGCAGCGATAACAACACCGGCAGCACGTGCGATTTCATCAGCTGTTAAGCGGTGCTTAACCCCTTCTGAACCGTTAGTTTCAACTTTAATGTCAACGCCTAATTCTTTAGCTTTCTTCTTAAGGTTTTCTTCTGCCATGTATGTGTGCGCAATCCCGTTAGGACATGCTGTAACCGCAACGATGTATGGGCGGTCACTGTTTTGGTTAGCTGCAGCAGCTTTTTCTGCTTCTTCTTCGGCCTTATTTTCGGCTTCTTTTTCAGCAATTGCTTTAGCGAAGATGTCTTGAACATCATCAGGTGTTTGAGCAGCTTTCAATGCAGCAACCACATCTGGGTTCATCAATACTTGTGATAATGCAGCTAATGCTTGCAAGTGAGTATTGTCGCCACCTTCTGGAGCAGCAATCATGAAGAATAAGTGTGCTGGTTGACCGTCCATTGAGTCGTAATCAACACCGTTGATACTACGAGCAAATTGAACTGCAGCTGTCTTAACCGCTTCGTCATGTGCGTGAGGAATAGCGATTCCATCACCCATCCCTGTACTACTTTGTTCTTCACGTTTAATAATGTCTTTTTTGTAGACTTCTTCATTATCAATGATGTCATGTTCATAGAAGTTATGAACCATCTCATCGATAACTTCGGCTTTACTTGTTGCCTTAAGATCCATCAACATGATGTCTTTTTTCAACAATTCACGAATATCCATGGATTCCACTTCTTTCTCTTATTTATTCTTAATCTTTGTATTCATCGATAGTGATTTGAGCGTAGATTTCTTCAATCTTTTCTCTTGTTGCTAAGTCTTCTGAGAAGGCTGTAGCTGAACCACTAGCCAATCCATAATGGAACGCTTCGATTGGGTCTTTAGTATTAGCGTATGTTCCAACGAAACCAGCTAACATTGAGTCCCCAGCACCAACTGAGTTCACAACTGTTCCCTTTGGTGCTAATGAACGCCAGACACCATCTTTAGTAATCATTAAACCACCATCACCGGCCATTGAGACAAGAACATTTTGTGCTCCCATATCTAATAACTTGCGACCGTACTTCACGATATCAGCAATACAATCGAACTTAACGCCGAATAATTCTGCTAATTCGTGGTTGTTAGGCTTAACAACTAATGGCTTTTGTTCTAAAGTCTTGCGAAGGCTTTCACCAGTTGTATCAATAACGAATTGAGCGCCTTTTGAA
This sequence comes from Ligilactobacillus hayakitensis DSM 18933 = JCM 14209, assembly GCF_000615845.1. Classification (GTDB taxonomy): domain Bacteria; phylum Bacillota; class Bacilli; order Lactobacillales; family Lactobacillaceae; genus Ligilactobacillus; species Ligilactobacillus hayakitensis. The sequence goes on along the minus strand of NZ_BAML01000021.1, from coordinate 17,956 downwards.
CGAATTACCTTGATTAAATCAAAATAAAAATCTTCGTTCAAGCTAGGTACAAGACTACCGGCAAAAACAACAACGTCATCTTCAGTTAACTTATCGAATTGAGCAGTGAATGCATCGATTTCGTCTTGAGTTAACTTAGGACCACGACCGTTAATTTCTGTTTCATCTTGAGCCTTAATCTTAACGTTGATACGTGTATCATCTTGAATTGGTGTGAAGTTAGTCTTCAAACCCGTCTTTTCAAGGGCGTCTTTCACGAATTGACCTGTGAATCCGCCTAAGAAACCTAAAGCCACGTTATCATGACCAAGTTCCTTTAAGATACGAGATACGTTAATCCCCTTACCACCAGGAAGCTTGTTATCGTAGTCCATACGATTAACTTCGCCGAGAGTAAGTTCCTTTAATTGAACGATATAATCAATTGATGGGTTGATTGTAACCGTGTAAATCATAATTAAACCTCCTGTATTTTTGTATTTGAGCCAAAATGACTCTTAATATTATTTGGTAATTGATTTGTGATAATCGTTACCACATTAGTGGCAGCAACTTTCGTAAAGGACACGCAATTAAACTTCGATTGATCAGCAAGTACATAGCTTTTCTCACTGCGCTCAATTGCGATTTTCTTTATTTCTGCTTCTTCTGGATCAGGTGTGGTCAAGCCATACTTTTCATGGATCCCATTTATCCCTAAGAAAGCCTTGTTGAAACGAAAATTAGCAAGATTTCTAACAGCTTCTACTCCGACAACTGCTTTAGTTGTATTCTTGAGTTGTCCGCCGAGAAGAAAAGTTCTGATGTTAAAATCTGACAAACGCGAGGCATGCTCCACTCCATTAGTTACCACCGTTAAATGATGCTTTCCTTTCAAGAACGGAATTAAAGCTAGCGTTGTTGTGCCAGCATCAAGATACAACACATCATCATCCTGGATTAACGTCGCGACGAACTGTGCGATCTTCTCCTTATCAGAAATATTCTGTGTTGCTTTCCCTAACATATCTAGTTCACGTTGAAGTGATTGCTTAATCTTAGCTCCTCCGTGAATTCTAACTAATTGACCTTGATCTTCAAGAACTTGAAAATCACGGCGAATCGATGACTCAGAACTCGTAGTACGATTACATATATCTTGCAATTTCACAACTCCGTCTTGTTGTAGGAGATCTAAAATGACCTGACGTCGTTTCTCTGCAAGCACTTTCATCACCTCTTATTATAAGATACCATTAAGAATTTCTAAAAGCAATCATAAAAAATCAAAAACCGTCATTTTCTTTCAAAAACAATCAAGCCTTTAACTTTTTATCATTAATAATTTTTGTTAAAATTACTATATTGAAGATAATTAGCGAGGTAATTAGAATGAATAACATGTTAAATTACATTCCTGATGATATGAATGAAGTTGAAACAAAACTTTATTGGATGAAAGCTCACGGCTATCCTGATATCACAGCTCAAGAAGTACTTGAAAAAGGAATCCTTGATGGAACCCAATATATGCTTGACGAAGCATTAGATGATTCTTATTGGACTGCATTATGGAAAGAAAACGATCAACAAATTCTTGTTCGTGGTGCTTTAGGTGAAGAAGTTGGTATTATCACTCCTCGTGAAAAGCACACTACTTTTTCTGAAGATTTTAAAGAATCTGCACCTTTTACTTGGGAAAACATCGCTCAACAAATTGCTAAGTTTGTTGGTGGAAATTAAAAACTTTAAAAGTAAATATATTATTAAGTTCCCGATTAATTCTCGGAGCGATTCCTCTGTATACTGAAAACCAGTTCCTCAGAGAATTTTTTCAACGGAAATAAGAAAAGCGATGGGAGAAATCCGTAGTTAGGATTTCTCCCATCGCTTTTTTCACATCCTAGCATGCTTATAAATTAGGATAGTACTTTTAATGAATAACTTTTTACGCCCATTAGCTTTGTTAAATATGGTATCTCATCAGTATTATTTTCTTTATCTAAAACTCTATAAACTTCTCCTACATATGAGCTAAAATCAGCTCTAACATTCTGAATCCATTCAATTCGACTTTTTGAGATAAAATCCTCTTTATTACATTTAATTATTTACCATGTATTCCCTAATAAGATGCATTTTACATACTTTTATGTACTCTACTCCACACAAAAACCAGCTCTCCAAAGAGAGCTGGCTAGTCAATTATTATCATTTAAACTTATTTGTTTTCATCGTCCTCTTCATTTTTATTTTTCTTTTTAACAAAAAGAAAGGTTACGATTCCTAATAAAATACCAAAGATACGCCCAATTCCGGCTTGTTCTACCTCACCTGTATGCGGTAAGGTATTTCCTATTTGTTCTTTTTTGTTTGATTGAACTTGCTGCTGAAGTCCTTGATTGCTTCTAGATTGACTCCTGGTAGTTTGGATTCCAACTTGCTTTGCAACGTTAGGTGTTGCTTGGACTGATTGGTGTTGCGTTTGCTGCGATTGAGTGTTGTCGGTGTTGTCGGACTCGTTGTCTTGTTCTTGGTTTGTTTCTTCATCCGTGGTTTCTTGATTATTTCCATTATCTGATGAATCTTGTCCTGCATCGTCGTCATCTTTATCCCCTCCTGATGTGTCACCTTTATCGTCTCCATCTCCGCTATCTGATCCTGGCTGATCTTTATCACCCGGAGTGTCTCCTGGGTTATTATCTCCTGATGGTTTATCATCTGATCCAGGTTTGTCATCTGTAGATGGTGGTGTTGATTCTCCTCCTGAAGGTTCTTCGTCTTCTTTTTTATCTCCTTCATCTTTGGCATCATCATCACCCTCCTTTGTCACATCATAGTGTAAATCCCAACGATGGCTTTCACCATGTTCAATCATGACTTTATTCGCTATAATATTGCCGTCCACATTAACATCGGCAATAAATGTAGCGTTTGGCGCCAAGATACTTCCCATAAGGTACCCACAATTAACCTTATATTCTTCAGTTCCTTGCCCGAAATTCCACAAGATATGATTTGCATACTTATGTCCTTCACTCGGATTGATAGATTCTTTATCATCACCGTAATACAGCTTAACTTGAGTTTGAATTTCTTTTATTTCTGAAGCTTTATTATCACCTTTAACATTAATAACCACCATTGGTCCATTTGGATCTTTAGACAATCCTTTAATATTAAGTGGTTGTGCGGCATTAAGTTCTTTAAAATCCAAATCAACATAGATAATCTTATTATCTGTTATTTGTGAGACATCGATTACCTTATTATTCATATCACTGAAGTCTTTAATTACTCCTGTTGTCTCCGCCTTACCATAGAACTCCTCTGACTTCGCCGTTAAATTCTTAAAGACTTCATCAAAATCGATATAGACTTTTCCATCCGCATCTTTTTTCACTTCGCCTGGTTTTAGATGTGTCATCCCCACACCATTGATGAACACCTTACCATCATTTTCTTGATAATCAACATCTTCACCTAAGACAACATGGTTGCCCTTTTCATTACGGAACGAACAATCTTTTAGGTTCGTTGCGAGTTGTTGAATATAATCAATATCACCGGCAGTAATATTAACTGAATCATTCCGCGTTCCAAAATCAACGGTTGCATTTAAAAGCGCCGTGGCGATATTTCCGTTCGTATCCGCCCCTAGACTCACTTCTTTAGCGAAGATATGAAATAAGGTCGCTAACTTTAAAGCATCATCGTTCAAGTCAATCCCTAAATCCTTTAAGTAACTATCATTAAAGATTGTACTATTAGAATTCATTGCCTTAGCTTGTTGGCTTGGTTGGTTAGGGGTTGCTTTAGTTGTTGGTGTTTTAGTTACCTGTTTTTCATTCACCTTATTTTCAACTTTTGGCACTTTTGATTCCAAACTTGATTGTGTTGACTGGCTTGAATCTGAAGTTTTTGAAGAATCGGTTTTAATTGTTGTTTCAGATGATGGAGTTTCTTGAGTCGTTTGATCAGGTTGTTTTACTGAATCATCAGCAACTTGATTAGTTTTTGTATCATCTACTTTTTCATCTGCAGTTAACGTTACTTCATTTTGCGTAAGTTCAGCAGCTGGCGGCGTAACTTGTTGTAAATTATCATCTACTACAGGTGTATTAATTTCTTCTGCATCAACATTGGTCGCTGCCGCACCCAAAATTGCGGCGGTTGTCAATGTTGTCACAAACATCGGATGTTTGGGCCGTCGTTTATCTAACTTCATAAAAAAACCTCCGTAAACTATTTTGTATTCGAATACAAGCATAGCTTACCGAGGTTTCATTAGCTTTTTTCTTATTTTTCTTTGGTTAATCCCCAAGTTATTATAGTTTATTTATTAAGTCCAACAAGATTACTTGCGCAACCTTCTTTCCCCCTAATTGATTTAGATGCATCTGATCGCCAAAATCATATTCTGCCTTTGTTTCACATGAAACAGTTTCAATTATCGGGGTTAAATCAAAATAATTCATCTGTATTCTTGTCCACTGATTAATTTCTTGACGGATTTTTTGGACTTTTTTTACATCAACATCTCCAAACATTGGTTGAACTTTAAATGGTGGAAGATTTAAGAGATATGTCTGCGTATTTTGTAGCTTTTTTAACTGTGAAATTGCGATTTGATATTTATCTAACGTCATTATTTGCTTTTGCGCGTCTTTAGCGATGAGCGGCACCATCAAGTCATTTGCGCCAATTGAAACCAATCTTACCGTAGGGATAATTCCGCTATTATTTTGCTGGATTCGTTTCAATAAGCTATTCCCAAACGTCGCATGAATCTTTGTATCTTTAGGCGCATCATAACAGAGGCGATTCCCGGAAACGGCTGTTTCTAAAAAGACATATTTCTCTGGCATTTGCTGCATTAAAGCTTGTTTGATAGGAGTCGTAATCATCCCCATTTCCATCAACGAATCGCCCGCAAATTCGAAGTACTCAACTTGCTTATCACTCCACACTTCGATAGCTTCTAAGCAAAACCATCCTTTTTTCAAGGTAGTTGTTTCTTTGAGCTTAGGTAATAAGTTCGCTTTTCGCACAAAGCTCGCATTCGTTAATGTCGTTTCAAACGTTGACTTATAATCGCTATAACTTTGCTGGCGGGTAGCTTTCATCCAGACATATATCGGTTGATTAGCTTCAATATCTAAGAAGAACCCATCGGTCATTACGTTTTCTCCTTGATGCAAAAAGATTTCTTCTTGGTAGTTATACGTAACTTGAATTGCGTCTTTAAACGATGCATCAAGCTTACTTTGATTTCATCAAACCATAAATCTTCTTTGCCATATCGATTCGACAAGCGTAAGCGCCCTTCATTACCAGAAAGACTCGGTGTCAATTTGATTACTTGGCTCAACTGTGGCAACTTAAAGGACATTGCAGAAAAGTCCGCACTTTCATAATAAACACTTGGTTTCCACGAATACATCTTCTCACCTACACTTATTGTTGGAAGGCCAACAATTCAACCACATCAGCTTCATCAATTCCCACAAAGTATTTTTTCAAGTCTAATTCCGATAATTGCTTACGAATTTCATCGGGTTCATATTTTTTACCGATTAAAGCTTGTTCTACTTCTTGTTTATCTCCTGTACCAAAGAAATCTCCATAGATATTAAGACTTTCAATAATCCCATTATCTACCTTAAAACGTGCATCAATCGTACCACCCGTAAAGTGTCTGCGGCGTTTAACTGTGAATTCAGGAGATTTTCCAAAGACCCAATCCCAGTTTTTATAGTTTTTTTGAGCTAATTCTTCAATCGCTGCAATATCTTCTTCATCAAGCTGATATTGTTGGTCTTTGATTTCATTTAAGTCACTTACTTGATAGATATGCTTAATCAATTCATCTCTAAAGCCATAAATATCAAGTTCTTGATATTCTGGTTTCAAGTATTGTTTAATATTAGTTACTCTTGAACGCACAGATTTAATTCCTTTTGACTCAATCTTATCTTTCGGAACCTTAAGTGCGCCTTCAACCGCACTTGTATCCACGTCAAACATCAAAGTTCCATGTGAGAATGTTTTTCCGTTTCTGGAATACATCGCATTCCCTGAGAATTTTTTACCAGCAACAACAATATCATTTCTTCCTGTTACTTCGCTTTGGTAACGCCCATTTCATGTAAAGCATCGACTACCGGTTTAACTAATGAAGCAAAGTCACCGAATTTTTGATCTTTAGATGGTACCACAAAACTAAAGCACATATTGCCTAAATCTTGATACATCGCACCACCACCAGATAAGCGGCGCGTAATCGTAATATTGTGTTCTTCACAGTACTTCTGATTAATTTCTTCCATTGTATTTTGGTTTCTGCCCACAATAATACATGGCTTTTCAATATAAAATAACATAAATGGTGGTTCAATCTTTCCACTATTCATTAAGTACTGTTCTGTCGCTAAGTTCGTTCTAATATCATCCGTGGGGATAATTACATATTTCATCTTTTCCATATTTTTTCCCTCCCTTTTAAAAAAGAGGCTTGGAGTTTTCTCTCCTCACCTCTTTTTCTTTTCTGGAGCTGGGACTCCTTTTTGTTTTCTGCTGGAAGTATTTAACTACTTCTTGTAGAAAACTGCTCGTTTCTTGAAAATTTGTTTAGCTACGGAGTCTTTGGCGGCTCTCCATCAGCTTGTTTAATCGCGACTACGGGCCGAGGCTAGTGTCTAACTACGGAGTCTGCGCCATCTGCTTCGCAGATAACGCCGCCTCCTAGGTTAGCCATACGGCCTCCTGATGGCCCTTCGTCAGCTTGCTTAAATATTCGTAGGGAAGCCAATCGCTATATCTGCTGCATCCATTACCGCTTCTCCCAATGATGGGTGTGGGTGGATTGTTAAGGCGATGTCTTCTACCGTTGATCCTGATTCAATTGCCAATGTTAATTCGTTAATCAAGTCACTAGCGTGGGCACCAACAATTTGGGCTCCCAATAAGACTTCCGTATTCTTATCAAAGACCAAACGGACAAAGCCATCTGTTGAACCCATTGAAATTGCACGGCCATTCGCTGCAAATGGGAATTGTGCCTTCTTAGCTTCAAAGCCGGCTGCTTTAGCTTCATCTAAAGTCATCCCTGTTGTCGCTACCGATGTATCTGTATAACATACGGCTGGCATTGCGTGGTAATCAATCACCGTTGGCATGCCTGAAATTGCTTCTGCTGCCACCTTACCTTCATAAGAAGCCTTGTGAGCTAAAGCAAATCCCTTAGTTACATCCCCAATCGCATAGATATTTGGAATGTTTGTTCGACTTTGAGCGTCTACCGGAATTAAACCACGTTCATCTGTTGCTAAACCGATTTGTTCTAAGCCCATGTTCTTAGTGTTAGGGCGACGACCAACAGATACGATCACATAGTCGGCTTCGATGACGCGTTCTTCACCGTTAATTTCTGCGGTTACCTTAACGCCATTATCATCTTGTTCTGCTTTTTTAGCTAAGGCATTAGTATAGATATCTACCCCTTGAGCGCTAAAGCGACGTTCAACAACTCTCACAAGATCTTTTTCATAGTTAGCTAAGATACTGTCGCCACCTTCTAAGATAGTTACCTTAGAACCAAGGTTAGCGTAAGCTGAAGCTAATTCAGATCCAATGTAGCCTCCACCAACAACAACTAAGTTTTCAGGCACTTCTTTTAATGATAATGCACCCGTTGAATCAAGTACACGTCCGTTGAACTTAAAGTTAGGAATTTCAATTGGATGACTACCAGTTGCGATAATCAAGTTATTGAAAGTATATGTTTGGGCATTGTCGTCTTCATCAATCACACGTAATGAATGTGCATCTTTAAGATATGCACTTCCCCAAATCACATCAATTTTATGTTTCTTAAATAAGGCAGCAACCCCACCAGTTAATTTTGAAACAACACTGTTTTTCCATTCAATTGTTTTTTCAAAATCTAACTTGGCATCTGTCACTTGAAGCCCCATGACTTGTGAGTGCATTGCGTGTTGATAGTGGTGAGCGGCTTCAATCAATGCTTTTGATGGAATACATCCAACATTCAAGCACACCCCACCGATAAATTCACGTTCAATTACTGTTACTTTTTGACCCAATTCAGCCGCATGAATCGCTGCAACATACCCACCAGGGCCCGCACCGATTACGACTGTATCTAAATCAATCGCAAAATCTCCAACTACCATAAGAGAATCATCCTTCCATTAATAATAATTCTGGTTCGCTTAGTAATTCTTTCAAGCGATTCATTGCACGTTGACCTGTAGCGCCATCAATAATACGGTGGTCAAAAGCAAGTGATAGCTTCAAGACTTTAGCAACCTTAACTTCACCGTCTTCTACGACAGCTTGATCAGCAATCTTACCCATACCTAAAATCGCAACTTCAGGCCAGTTAATCACTGGAGTGAAGAAACCACCACCAACAGAACCAATGTTAGTAATTGACATTCCTGTGTGGCTCATATCTTCAGCACTGAGTTTGCCGTCACGGGCTTTTTGAGTATTTTCACTAATTTGTTTTGCGATTCCAAACAAGCTCATTGAATCTGCATGCTTAATGTTTGGTACAAACAAGCCGTGATCAGTATCAGTTGCGACCCCAACATTAATGTAGTCTTTAAAGATAAGTTCTTTTTTATCCATATCAACTGAAGCATTTAATTCTGGGAATTCTTTCATTACTACCGCTAAAGCTTTTACCATGTAAGCCATGAAAGTTAACTTCACGTCGCGACTTGCGGCAAGTTCTTTATATTTCTTTCTGTGATCCCATAATTTATCCACATTAACTTCATCAAATAAGTGCACATGTGGAATTTGTGAGACAGAACGAATCATTGCGTTGGCAGTTGCTTTTCTAATGCCTGACATCTTTTCACGACGTTCTGGCCATTGAGCAGTTGCCGCTGGTAATTCTGGTTGTGCTACTGTTTCTTGTGCAGCAGTTGCTTGTGGTGCAACTTGTTCTTGAGCAACAGGTTCAACTTGAGCTGCTTGGACAGCGCCACCATTTGCCTTGAAGGCATCCACATCAGACTTAAGCACTTGACCATGACGACCTGATCCTGGAACTAACTTCAAGTCAACTCCTTGTTCACGCGCATAACGACGCACTGATGGCATGGCCAACACTGGTAAGCTATGGTCAGCGACTGCTGGAACTGGTTGGTTAGTTACTGGTGTTGAATTTGTTGCTTCAGCTGGTTTTTCTGTTGTTTCTTCGGCTACTAGAGCTTGTGGATCTGCTGATTCATCAACATTTCCTTGCCCTTCTGCTACTTCAAGTTCAACCAAGGCATCCCCCACTTCTGCGGTTTCTCCTTCTTGAACTAAGATTGCAACAACGGTTCCCGCTACTGGAGAGGGGATTTCTTCAACTGATTTGTCGTTTTCAATTTGAACTAAATCTTCATCGACCGCAATTGTATCGCCTGGCTTAACATGCCATTCTCCAATTGTTCCTTCAGCAATCCCTTCACCAATATCAGGTAATTTAAATTGATATTTACTCATTTATTTTTCACCTCTGTTTATCGGTTTTTTTAATACTATTTGTGGATTTTCGTCTGCTTGTTTAATTACGATTCTAGGTTAACTGTACGGAGTCCTGATGGACCTTCGTCAGCTTGTCTTAATCGCGATTCCGAGCCAGCCTCCTAGCATTTAGCTACGTAACATTCGCCATTCGCTTCGCGAATAACGCCTGTTCCTAGGCTAACTGTACGGAGTCTTCAACGGCTCTCCATCAGCTTGGTTTAATCGCGATTCCGGTCCAGGATCCTAGTGTCTAGCTACGAAGTCTGCGCCATCTGCTTCGCAGATAACACCGCCTTCTAGGCTAGCCATACGGAGCCTTTGGCGGACCTCCATCAGCTTGGTTAGAATTCAACAATTTCTTTTACTTTTTCCACAATATCCTTTTTATTAGGTAACCATGTTGATTCTGCTTCCGCAAACGGATATGGTGTATCTGGTGCGCTTACACGACCAATTGGTGCATCCAAGGATAAGATTCCTTTTTCTGCGATTAAGCTCGCAACCATTGGTGAGATTCCAGCTTGGGCTTGTGCTTCTTGAACCAAGACTACACGCCCGGTTTTCTTAACCGAAGCAAGAATTGTTTCTTCATCTAATGGAGAAACAGTTCTCAAGTCAACCACTTCAGCATTAATGCCTTCTTTTTGAAGATCTTCAGCGGCTTTTAAGCTTTCTTGAACCATGTATCCGTAAGTGATAATACTTACATCAGTTCCTTCGCGCTTCACAGCTGCTTTATCCAAAGGAACCACATAAGCTTCATCTGGCACTTCTTCTTTAACTGAACGATATAACTTCATGTGTTCTAAGAAGATAACCGGATCATCTGAACGGATTGCTGAAATCAACAATCCTTTCGCATCATATGGACCAGATGGAATGACCACTTTTAACCCAGGAGTTTGGGCAACTAAGCCTTCTAAACTATCAGAGTGTAATTCAGGTGTGTGTACCCCACCACCAAATGGTGAGCGCAAAGTGATTGGCATCTTACGTGTCCCACCCATACGGAAGCGTTCGCGTGAGAATTGACCTGCAATTGAATCCATTACTTCAAACACAAAACCGAAGAATTGAATTTCAGGAACTGGGCGAAAACCAGTAAAGGCTAAACCAGTTGCTAAACCACCAATTCCAGATTCTGCTAAAGGTGTATCAAAAACTTGATCTTCACCATGTTTTGCTTGAAGACCATCTGTCGCACGGAAAACCCCTCCGTTTTGACCAACGTCTTCACCAAAAACTAGCACTTTTTCATCACGAGATAATTCTTCATCTAATGCGGCGGTAATTGCCTTAATCATTGTTGTTTTAGCCATGATTATTCACCTTCCTTTGTGCGAAATGCATCAATTTGAGCTTGAATTGATGCGGGAGTATCTACGAAGACATTTTGAAGGTATTCGCTTACCTTTTGTTTTGAAGCTTGTTCTGTTAATGCCATTGCTTCATCAATTTGTTCATTAACTTCGTTTGTCCAAGCTTCTTCTTGTTCTTGTGACCAAAGGCCCTTATTATCTAGATATGTGCGCATCCGAATTAATGGATCTTTTTCTAGCCATTCTTGTTCTTCTTCCGCTGTACGATAACGTTTTGGATCATCTCCTGATAATGTATGTGGTCCAAAACGATATGTGAGTGTTTCAATCAATACAGGACCATTTCCAGCAGCGGCATATTCTCTTGCTGCTTTAGTTACAGCATACATCGCTAAGGCATCCATCCCGTCAACTTGTACGGCAGGAATTCCAGCAGCGACACCTTTTTGGGCTAAAGTCTTAGCGGCAGTTTGCTTCGCTCTTGGAACAGAGATTGCATAGCCGTTGTTTTGGACGAAGAACACTGCAGGAGCGTTGAATGCACCCGCAAAGTTCATTCCTTCATAAAAGTCCCCTTCAGAAGTACCACCATCACCAGTGTATGTGTATGCAACCGCATTGGCTCCCTTTTTCTTAAGCCCTAATGCAACTCCGGCAGCTTGTACATATTGTGCCCCGATAATAATTTGAGGTGGGATTGCATTAAAGTTTTCTGGGTACTTGTTACCATCAACGTGACCACGTGACCATAAGAATGCCTTATATAATGGAAGACCATGTAAAACTAATTGTGGCACATCACGATATGCAGGTAATAAGAAGTCATCTTTACTCATTGCAAATTCAGATCCAACTTGAGAAGCTTCTTCCCCGGCAGTTGGTGCATAAAAACCTAAACGACCTTGACGGTTAAGCTTAGTTGATCTTTCATGTAAGATGCGTGACCACACCATATTTTTAAATAATTGAACAATTTCTTCATCAGATAAATCTGGGAATAATTCTTGGTTAATTACATTTCCGTTTGTATCTAAGACACGGATTGTTTGAAATTCGCTACTTTCGTTATTCTTTAATTGGTTAAAATCAATAACAGCCATCTCGAAAACCCCCTTAATTTTATTTTACGTTTCGAAATAAGTATAACGCTTACATCATCATTCTATAACAATTTCATCCATTTGTGAACTTTGTTAAAAATCACACAAAATCTATTTTTCATGATATATTAATTATATCTGATGTTTGATTAACTATCTACTATTATATATTTATATCAACTTATTAATTGTTCGTTGCATCACAATTAACAATTTCTTAAAGTTCTGTGATTAGTTATGTTATAATGAAAATGTTGATTTTAAAATAAAAGGAAGATTATATGAACGATTTAAAAGAAAAAGCGCTGATCGCCTTTGGGGTTTTAGCTGGACTTTCAGTTATTTGCGCGATCGCAACCTACTTTATCGTGACGTTTTCATTAAATTTATGGATAACAATGATTGCTTTTGTCATTGACTTTGCAGTTTTAATTGCAATTTTCACGTTTATTTTCACAATCATTTTTTATCGACGTCGCTTAAAACAAATCGAAAAAGAAAAAAGTAATACTAAATAAAAAATGCTACTCAGAAGTTGAATTAAACTGAGTAGCATTTTTTTAGTTCTGTAGGCCACAAATTAATGTGTATCCCATGCCTACACTAAACTTTCTATTTAATTATACCATGAAAAAATTTTATAACTTAGTTATTTTTTTCATTTTTTTCAGGAACAAATGAAACTACTAACGCAACAATTGCAACTACTAATGCAAAAATAAATGCATAGTGAGCACCGTTATCGAATTGAGCTGCTTTAGCTGCAGTTGGCATTGCTTGTGTTCCCATTGCGATAAAGCCAGCTGTTAAAGCAGTTGCTAACGCCCCGATAATTTGTTGGAAAGTGTTCATAATTGTTGAACCGTCAGCTGATTCGTGACCCTTCAAGGCATTCAAAGCACTTGTTTGAGCTGGTGACATTGCTAATGGTGCCCCAATCATCAAGATGATGTGTGCAGCAATCATGTAAGCCACTGATGAACTTGGTTTAGCCATCACAAACATAATTAAACCAATAATTGCTAAGAAAAAGCCTAAACGTGTTGGTAATTTAACCCCAATTCGATCATACATACGACCAGCAAAGGCTGATACCACCGCATTCACAACCCCACCAGGCAACATAATTATCCCTGTCAAACTAACAGGAAGTAACATTGATTTTTGAATAAATTGAGGCATGATGTACATTGTGGCTAAAATCAAACCAAAGTCTAACATTACCATTACTGTTCCGCGAAGGAATTGTGGCTTCGCTAAAACTGCTAAATTTAAAACAGGTTCTTCAAGTTGTAATTGACGACGACTATAGAAGAACAAAGCAATCACCGCAATTACTAATAAAGCCCAAACTTCTAATGAAGCCCAGCTATTTTCCCCAGCAATCCCAACACCGGCAACTAATGAAGCAAATCCGATAATTGAAGTAATTACTGAAAGCACATCTACTTTAGGCTTCGTGATTTTACTAATGTTTTCTAAGAAGAAAGCAGCGATAATGAATCCAATTAAGATAATTGCTGCAAAAACATAGAAAACAGCACGCCATGAAAGGGCTCCGATTAAAATCCCTGTTAAAGTAGGACCAACAGCAGGTGCAAACATGATCACAAGACCATTAATCCCCATGGCTGCCCCTAACTTGTTAGGTGGGAAAATTAACATCGCTACAGTAAATAGTAATGGTAAGATTAACCCCGTTCCAATCCCTTGAATTAAACGACCGATTAATAATAAACTAAATGATCCTGCAGTTGCAGAAATAATTGCACCGACAAAAAACGCAAATAACGCAAATAAAATAACTTGTCTTGTTGTAAACCAACGGGTAATTAAACTTGAAAATGGAAGGACAATCCCAATTACAAGCATATATCCTGTAACTAACCATTGTAATGCTCCATTACCTACGCCAAAAGCTTGGCCTAAAGCAGGTAAAGCAATATTAAGTGATGTTTCTGAAAGCATCCCAACGAAAGCTCCAATTAACATCCCAGCCATCACTAACCAAGGATGCTTTACAGGTACAACCGCACCTGATTTTTGAGTAACATTTGTGTTATCCAAAATATCTCTCCTCTCTGTTCATACATTGCTCAAAAAAAACAACTATCTACAATAGTAATAAATATTTTTACCTTTCGTAAGTTACACTTACATTACATTTACATATCATAAGTGTTACAGAGAAACAGCACAAAAAAAAGACCAGCTAATTGCTGGTCTTCATGTGACAGAACGTACTATAAAAGAAAAATATATTTATGTGTTGTTAGAGAGAGAAACTTTTATAGTTATATACTAGCTATGAAAATATCGTTCTGTCATTTCATGAAAAAATAGGTATAACCTTTTTTCACAAATCTTACTTAATCAAAATATCTTATACTCGACAATAACTTTATTATAGACTAACCTTTTATAAAAATCAAACATTTCTTTGATTTTTTTTAGATTTTTCTAATAGTTATTTTATTTATCATAACCCAAATTTTATTAAATGCCGATTAATCAATGTTTTGTATCAACATTACCTCTTGAAATACTTTTATAATTTTATCTTTCTAATTTAAAAGTTAAAAAAATATAACTATATACTTACTGCAAAATATATAAATTTTTCAAAAAATGTCACATTATGTATAACGTTTTTATGAAATTTAACCCTTTTCAATGAGAATTACATTAGAAACTTCACATTAAATTTCCCGATTTTTTAATGATTAATTTCCAATTATAACTTCTTTGTTTATTTAAATAATAATAATCAACTTAATTATTTTGCTAATTTGTATCAAATTCTTAATCTATGGTATTCTAAAAGCAACAACAATAAGTGAGGTTAACATCATGTCATTTACACTTTATATGGTCCGCCATGGACAAACTTTTTTAAACAAATACAACCGCCTCCAAGGTTGGGCAGACTCTCCTTTAACGCCTAAAGGGATTGAAGATGCTCACAGTGCCGGACGGCGTTTGAGCCACATCAACTTTGATTACGCCATGCATTCTGATACAACCCGTGCGATGAATACTTGTCGTTATATCTTAGAAGAAAACGTAGCTTCTAACAACTTAAATCCCACAGAGATTCGTAATTTCCGTGAACAAAGCTTCGGTTATTTTGAAGGAAATGATGCTTCTCAAGTCTGGACAATCTTAGGCGCCAAACATGGATTTAGATCATACAATGAGATTCTTGAAAACTTTGGTTTAGGTGCAACACGCGATATGATGAATGAAGCCGATCCATTTAATGATGCTGAAACCGATGAACAATACTGGCACCGTATCAATGTTGGGTTTGATTACCTTAGAAACCACATTGAAGATGGAAAAAACGTCTTACTTGTTAGCCACAGTATTACAATTCGTTCAATCGTTGATCGTTTCGCCCCTGAATTAGGTGCCAATGTTTTAGGCCCTCGCAATGGTGCGGTTACTAAATTAATCATTGATGATGATACAGTTAAAGTTGAATATTATAACCATCATACTGATGATGTTGAATACTAAAAAAGATGCGAGAAAATTTCTCGCATCTTTTTATTTATGATTTCACATTAGTCAATTCGTTCAAACACTGTGCGCTTATTAACTTGACCTTCACCGGCTTTTGCGATTTGGTAACCGAAATTGCTCGATGTAATCTTTTTGCTGGATGACAATGTCTTGTTGTATTGCCATTGTGAAACTTCATTATTACTCTTAGTTTGCGCTAAAGTCAACGTCCGCCCTTCGGCACGATATAACCATTGCGCTGATTTTGATTGTTCAGCGTATGCTTTATCAAAATCTTTTTGGCTTTGGTCAGCTTTCATAGCGTCCTCTTTAGTTTGGCTAACTACAATCTTATCACCTTTTTGTGCAAACGTAATGTATAACATTTTATCTCCTGAAACACTGTTATATTTAAACACATGTCCCGGAACAACACGCCCAACAGCATGTCCCATGTAGTACCATACACCACCAAGCGCAATCACGGCCACTAAGAAAGCAGAAATGATAAGAACGATAATATTCTTTTTATTACCATTATTTTGTTGATATGGACCTTGGAATTGTTGTCCCATATTTTGGTTAGTCATCCCTTGGTTTGGCATATTTTGCATTTGTCTTCTTCCCCCGAAATGATATTTAGTAATCTTCGTCTTCAGATTCGTCGTTAGTATCAACAGCGTTTGATTCTTCTGAAGCAGTATCTTCGCTTGTTGAATCGACATCATCTTTACTTGAAGCTTCTGAAGATTCTTTGTCTGAAGCTTCAAATGATACATTATAATCGAAGGCATCATCATTTGGTGTTAATGATAATTCTACTTTTTTAGCGTTAATTACATCTTCATACTTATCACTGTCTTTTAATGCTGAAACAATTTCATCAGCTAATTTTTCAGCTGTTTCTTCCGTCATCTTACCAGTGGTTTTTGATGTTTCATCTGTATCAAAGACATCTTCAGCTTTATCTTCATCAAGTTTTTCGGTTTCAACTTTATCATCAATGAAGTTAATTGAATCAGTATCTAATTTATCGTTAATTGCGTCTTCAACAGCTGTCTTAAAGTCTTCTTCGCTTAATTCTTCACTTTTAGCTTCCTTGTCTGAACTTGAAGCTTCTTTATTTGAAGTTGATGACTTAGCTTCGCTTGAAGCACCGGTAGTTGAACTTGATACTGTTGAAGTTGCTGAACTTTGATCTGATTGTGCTTTTTCTAGACCTTGTTTTGCTTTACGTACAGCATCACCATCTAAGCCTGCATTATCAACATCATCTGCATTAGGCTTAAATTGGTCTTTATCCTCTTTTGCTTCTTCAGTCACTTTTTCTTTAACAGGTGATACATTAAGGTTGATAACTTGCTTGTTCACTGAGTGATCTGAAAAGTCATAGTTGTTAATAATAATTGGTGAGTAGGCACATGTCTTACCAGTCCCACGGTAGTGGTAATCAGTTGGCACTTGGCCATCTTTATTTAAAACTAAACGTTGACCTGCATAAATCAAGTCAATATTTTCAATGTGATTATCATATGCAAGCTTATTGATAGCAATTCCCGTTGCCGCTGAAATTCCTGATAAAGTATCTCCCCAACGGACAAAATAAACAGTGCCGTTTAAATTGTTAACATCAATATTTTGTTCTTGCATGTTACTTTGAATTTGTTCTGTTGAGTTAGCAACCCAGTTAGTAATATCTGCACGTTCTGCATTGGTTTGATTATCTTGTAAACCATCAGCGATAACAGATGTTGTTTTAACTGCGAATGGAGCCAAAGTTACAAGCCCCATCATGGTTGCACTTAAAATTCGCTTTTTATTCATAATTTTTCCCCCAAAAATATTTTTACTAAAATGGTTTTTTACAATTTCATTTTACACGCACAAAACAGTATAAACAAGATTTTCTAAGGTTAATTATTTTTCCTTTTTCTTAATCCCAAACATCGCAAAAATTGAAGCGACCCCAATCGCTAAAATGCCTGCAGACTTGTCAGTCCCTTTTTGACCTGTTTGTGGTAAGCTTGCTTGTTTTTGAGACTGGTTATCTCCTTGATTAAACTTAGCTTGCTTCAAGTTTCGTTTCATTTGCGCAGTTGTTTCAGGGAAGTGAATTGTAACTTGACCTGGAACATAAGTTTGATCAGTTTTCTTTGCTTGAGCAGCAACATGTTCAGATTTAGTTTCTACTTCAGCAACAGGAGTATCATTTGTTGAAATTGGCTCAACCACCGCATTCACATCGTCTCTAGTTGTTTGGTTAGAGTTTGTTGATTCTGGGGTGTTGTCTTTCGTTGGAACCTCTTGGCTTGGTTGGTCGGCCGGCTTGTTTTCTTCTGTTGGAGCTTCTTGAGCTGGTTGTTCTTCAGGTTTGTTTTCTTCCGTTGGAGCTTCTTGTTCTGGTTGTTCCTCTGGCTTTGTTTCTTCAGCTGGTGTTTCTTGGCTTGGTTGTTCTTCTGACTTTGTTTCTTCAGCTGGTATTTCTTGGCTTGGTTGTTCTTCTGG
>NZ_BAML01000022.1 GCF_000615845.1 Ligilactobacillus hayakitensis DSM 18933 = JCM 14209 | reverse complement strand
ATTTTTAACCATTCATGTAACCTCCTTTCGAGAAATATATGTTATAATTATTATAACAATGAAAGGGTGGTATGTAAATGATTATACATGAAGAGGGATACGTTTATAATTTCAATTTTCATTTAGTTTTCGTTACTAAATATCGAAGAAAAATATTTGATACTCAAGAGAAAGTGGACACTATGAAAGCTATTTTACAACGACAAGCAATTATTTCAGAAGTAACTGTTAGTCAGTTAGAGGTTATGCCAGACCATGTGAATATGTTAATTTCTTTTAAGCCAAAATACGCTCCATCTAATATTGTTAAAAATCTTAAAGGAGCATCAGCTAGAATATGGTTCAAACAATATCCAGAAACTAAAAAATTATTATGGGGTGGACATTTGTGGTCGCCTAGCTATTATATGGCGACTTTAGGCGATATGAGTAAGGAAGTTGTAGAAAAATATATTGAATCTCAATATACTGAAGCCATGAGAAGACAACTTAAAGGTTACTATGGTAAAAAATAGATAAGTTAGTTTAGCGAGCGAAACCCCTGATTAAAATCAGAGGTTTGCGCCCGTTTTATAATCAAACCATTTCAAATCTTAAGCGATATGCTGACGTTGATTTTTATGACATGGCTTCACAAAAAAATCTCTTGGTATTAAAGCAAGATGGTAAGCTAACACCAAAACAACGGCAAAAATTAGAACGCTATGCTTATGCTTATCGGCCTAAGATTACGTTTAACCAAAAAATTAATCATCAGCACTACACCACGTTGATGCAACCCCAATACCGCGCGGTTTCTGGGGTGGGCAACCTAAGAGTTATTATTCGGATTACGCTAAAGGAATCAGTGCCTTTTTTATCACTGATAACGGGGTTTTCGTCATTTACACGCCTATGGTTGATGGCTACGTTCCTTATGCCGTCAAAATTCCAAGTGTCTTTTTGAAACCGGCTTTTCAAAAACTTTTTTAAATAAACATTGTGTTTTCTGTAAAAAATGATATAATTTAATTTATAAGTTTTAATTTGAACATTAAACTTTGGATCTATAGGAATGAAGCTGTGGTTTAGGCCACGGCTTTTTTTGTATCCAAAATAAAAATGCTGGGAGCCCCCCAGCATTTTTTACTTAAACAAGTAATTTTAAATTATCCATTAAATATTCAAAAACCCGTTTGTCCATGACCCGCAAATCTCCCTGATTTAACACAGGCCAAGAATAGGCTTTAAGTAAGGCAGTCTCTCCCATAGGAAATAATGCTGGCACCTTGAAAGTCACCAAATCATCAGTTTGCACCTCTTCGATTTGAGCTTAATGCCAAAACTAGATAAGACCGCCCACAAGTAAGGTTCATAGCCCATTGATTCAATCAAGGTCGCATCCAAGGCATAAAAGCGATTCTCTTCATACAAATAATAACTCGCTTGCTTGTCATCCCCTCTTTTCGCTAAGGTTAGCGTTCTTGGTGGCGTTTTTTGCCACCAATCTGTTGGAGAATTAGCGCCGTTTAAATATCGGAGCTGCGGATTATTAGCCAAATATTGATTTTCAACTAACGGTAATTGCTTCAAATATTGATAAAACTTTGACGGCGTAACTTCCTGTAAGTTAAACATCACTGAAAAATCTTGGCGGACTTTTTTCGGCATTTCTTTTAGATACACGAGACCTTGCCCGGACATCAAGAGATTTTTTGAGATGATATTTCCGGTCACTAAAGAAAGCTTGTCATCGCCACAAACCATAAAATTCTGTAATTCATAGCGTCTTTTAGCGTCATAGACACTCCCCAGCGCTAAATAATTATCCAACAATTCAAAATACAGCGCTTCATTTAAATAAGGCTTAAGGTTGGGATATAAACTACCAAAGGACTCCATTAACGCTTGCATAATCTTTTTTAATAAACGTTTTGAAACTCCTTGATTAACTTCATAATCCATCGCGTCGGATTCAAGGTTGGTTAATAATTGCTTGGCTAGGGCCGAATACACCAAGCGATATTGAAATTGCGTCTTGGATTCATTTGACGCTTGTTGCACCTGCAAGTAAGAAGCCATATCAAGTTCAAACGCTTGTTGGGCTTTTTTTTGTGGATTAATTTCTTCCATCATCTTCGCCCCCTTTTTGCTTTAAATACGCACCTAAAACTTTTTTTACATCAGCTAACTTAACCAAGCCGCCTTCTTCTAACTGATTTAAATCAGCGACAATTGCATTGAGTTGTGAGTCAGCTTGCTCCTTGATTACACGGGGTTTTTCTTCAGCTTTAAAGCCCACCCGATAAATTAATTGTCGGCCGCGATACAAGCGGACTTCTTTATCAGCTAGATTCTCTATATGCTTAGAATAGCGATTATGTTGATCAAGCGTATAAGTCGCAAGCAAAATGTGGTGCGCAAACACCTTAAGCGTCACCGCTTCTTGCAACGTGTTGGTAACCGTCAGCTTTTGCGGGGCAGAATATCGCTTTTGATTGCGATAATTCATCGGCCCGTTTTCAGTTTCAAATAAAAATTCAAATGGTTGCTGTAAGACTGGATATTGGCGCTTGCGGCGTAAATTAGCAAAATCCGTCACGTAATCCTTACTTCCAATTAACAGTAACTTATTGCTAGAATGGCCGCCTTCTTTGAGCGGTAACTTGGTCAATAAGAACTGATGATATGAATCAAGGGGCCGGCCGTATTGGCTGACGACGTGTTTTTTTGAGAGGTTCGCCAATAACACATTGTTGCGATAAAAATAGTATTTATCGAAGTTTTGGTGGTATTCCGGCCACATCGGTACCACGCGATCTTCTTTTAACTTATCTTGGGTTAAGTTTGCCCAGTAATGATAGAAAAAGACGCTCGTTGACGGGGTTACTTTCGTGGCTTTCACAATGGTAACGTCGAGTTTTCTTCTGGTTTTTAGCCTTTGCATCACAGTCAAGCCATCAATATTTTTGATTTCAGCCTGCTTTTTGTGGATGATGACGTATTGGCGATTAACTTGGACTTTGCTGTCACGCTTAATATGTTGGCCAGTTCGAGCGTCAAAAATCCCGCCGAATTTAAAACCGAAAAACTTATTGGGCCAAACTTGATAAATCCGGCTTTCTTTAGGATTGTTTACCAAGTGTAATTGATATTGGCTCGTGGCTTCAATTGGAAGCGGAAAATAAGTGACCTTGCTAGAAGAAACGTCGGCCATGGCAATCTTGCCTAAAACGCGCCCTTGCTTATCATAAATCCCTAAAAAATCATCCTTTAATTCATCAATTAAATCCTGGTCAAGGGGCATCAAGCCAAATCTGACCGTGTAAGTACGTTGCTTAACTTCAATTTTGAGCGGTAAATTCTTATATTCTTCTTTGAAATAATTAACGTGTTGAACCTGACTTCCCCCGCGTTCGCTGCGATCAGGACAGGGGCGCTCTTCTTTTTTATGGCGGAAATATGAATCAACATCACCTTTTTTGGTATATGAAACGTAGTCGTGACATAAGGCACACATCAAATATTCTTCATTAGACTGATACCATGAATTCCGAATTTTTTGCGGGCTTCATTTAAAGAAATATGGGTCCAATGTCCGGTCTTTTCTGAAGGGTACATTACGTGCGTTAACTCCATGGTTTCCTCCTTTTGTTAGTGTCATGTAACCATTATAAAATCTCTACAAACAAAAAAGCAAAGGAAAATCCCTTGCTTTTAGTAGATAAATTACTTCATTAATGCACCAGTGGCAGCATTAAAGCTGTATTCTTTGCCGTCAATGACTTGCTTGCCGTAAACCATTTGACCTAAACGGTTGTAATAAACAGTCTTGTTTTGTTCACGGATGTGTTGGAAACCATACTTCATGGCACCAGTACTTCTGTCAAATAAGTACCAGTGACCGTTGATGTATTGTTGGCCATATTGCATTTGACCCTTGTTGTTATAGTAGACTGTCTTATTTTGTTCGGCAATGGTCTTGAATCCTGTTTGCATAGCACCAGAACTCTTATCAAAGTAGTACCACTTGCCGTCAATGTATTGTTGGCCGTATAACATGTGGGCGTCTTTTGGACTGTAGTAAACCGTCTTGTTT
The DNA here is from genome assembly GCF_000615845.1 of Ligilactobacillus hayakitensis DSM 18933 = JCM 14209. GTDB lineage: Bacteria > Bacillota > Bacilli > Lactobacillales > Lactobacillaceae > Ligilactobacillus > Ligilactobacillus hayakitensis. The sequence goes on along the minus strand of NZ_BAML01000022.1, from coordinate 19,613 downwards.
TGGTCTTTGATGTATTGGAAGCCGGTTTGAACCTTACCAGATGACTTGTCAAATAAGTACCACTTGCCATTGATGTATTGTTGGCCATATTGCATTTGACCTTTGCTGTTGTAGTAAACAGTCTTCTTTTGTTCCGCAATATATTGGAAGCCTGTCTTCATTGCACCAGATGACTTATCAAACAAGTACCAGTGGCCATTAATATATTGTTGGCCGTATTGCATTTGACCCTTGTTGTTGTAGTAAACCGTCTTCTTTTGATCTGCAATGTATTGGAAACCGGTCTTCATCGCACCTGATGACTTGTCAAATAAGTACCACTTACCATTGATGTATTGTTGGCCATATTGCATTTGACCTTGATTATTGTAGTAAACCGTCTTCTTTTGTTCTGCAATGTATTGGAAACCGGTCTTCATTGCACCAGATGACTTATCAAACAAGTACCAGTGGCCATTAATATATTGTTGACCGTATTGCATTTGTCCTTGATTATTGTAGTAAACCGTCTTCTTTTGGTTAGCGATATATTGGAAACCAGTTTGAGGACGGCCGCCTTTAATCAAGTACCAGTGACCGTCAATATATTGTTGACCGTCTGAAATCTTAATGGCACCAGATGAACGGTCGGCAGTGTATTTCTTGCCGCCAAGTGTAAGAGTACCATATTGCATTTGACCGGCTTGATTGTAGTAGACAAATTTGTTTTGGTTGGCAATAAATTGAAGTCCTGTTTGCATGACACCTTGGTTGTCAAACAAGTACCACTTGCCATCGATATTGCGTTGTCCCGTTGTACGAGCCCCAGATGACTTGTCAAAGTAATAAGTCTTGTTGTTAATCTTTTGGAAGCCATATTGCATTTGAGCTTCGTCATTGTAGTAAACGGTCTTGTTTTGGTCTTTAATTGTTTGGAAACCATATTGGCGTGCACCACTTGTCTCGTCAAATAAATACCAGTGGCCGTCAATGAATTGTTGACCGTATAACATGTCGCCGTTTTGGTCGTAGTAAACCGTCTTATCGCTGCTTCTGATGTATTGGAAGCCAGTTAAGTAAGTTCTTGTAACCTTATCAAATAACTTCCAGTGACCTGAATCATCGTTAACTTCAACACGAGTGAAATCTTCGGGGGTAAGACTTGAGCTAGCCTTAGTACCAAAGTAACTTGGGTTAGTACTATCTTCATTCCAATCCCAAACCCCTTGATCAGTAAGAGACTTAGCGACCACTTGAGTTGTGCCGTCATCATTTAACTTCAATAAGAATGATGGAGCTAAAGTTGAATCTAAATCCTTACCGGCTGCTTCACCACGGTTTGACATGTAAGCTGTCACTAAAACAAAGTGGTTGACAAAATAGTCTTTGTCATATGTTTGTCCGTTGATTGTTACGGTCTTGTCTTTGATGTTGTCAGGATTAATCTTCACTGCGAAATATGAGTATGTGGCGGTGCGTGAGTTAGCTGAAACTTGAGTTGCTAGAACCAAGCCATCCCCATTCAACGGCTTAAATTCGCCATCGATTGAATCAGCAACATACCCTAACATCCCGACATTATCGCCAATAGCGGCCTTAACTTCATTGTTGGAATCGACATCAAATGTCCGGTTCAAACGAGTGGCAGTGAAGAGATAGTACTTGCCGTTAATATCAAAAATAACGGGACGTTCTAATTCATCACTAACAGAAAGCGCTGAAACTAAAGGACGATAAACCTTAGCGACACTTGGATTCTTTTCGTTGTTATCTAACTTGATAAGTCCTAAAACCCCGTTAGCGACGCTCGCAAGTTTAAGAGACTTGTTTTTGTTTGATAATGTAATAATACGTTGGAGGTTATCTTTAGCGGTTCCCCCGTAGTTATCCCAGTTGTAGACTTGGTTTTCACCTTGATAATCAATGGATCCAGTAGCTGATTCAAAGACTAAATAACGACTACCATCGGCATCTTCAAAAATGTGAGGATCACGTAATTGGAAGTTATCAACGCCAGACTTGTCGTCAAGCCATTGTTGGAAGTTTTGGTAGTAATAACCATCCCCATTGAAGAGTTCATGGTCATTTTCAGTGTTCTTGATATAAACTCGATCGCCATCAATTCCTAAATTCATAGTCAAAGTAGCGAGACGTTGGTAGTTTGTGTTATTGGTCCAAGTTACATTGGTATAGAATAATTGTACCGAACCATCAGAGTTGACAGTGGCAGAACCTGACCAGTGTCCCGTTCCTGCAGGTAAACCATAACCAAAGATTGAACCGGCAACCTTCCAGTTGTTAAAATCATTGTCCCCATACTTGCTGTAAAGTAAGTAAAGGTGATCATCTGATTTGTGAGGTTCTCCGGCCATGGCCACAACTAATTGATAACCATTCCAGTTTTGCACTAAGCCAGTGCGCGCATCTTGAACGGGCCATGAATCCCAAATTTCAAGATTAGCAATTTCTCCTGTTTTCGCATCCTTAACATTTTGCATGGCAGGCATATTCACAACTGCTTTTGCCTTAGTATAAGGAATTGTATATGAAGAATCTCCTTTAAGGAATTTATCAACAATACTTGCTAAATGATCGTGGGTAAACCGTGTACCGACATTGGTTTGATCGTCAGTATAAATCTTATTTAAAACCTTAATTTGATCTGGCGTGATGTCTTTTAGAACTAACTTAGCTGCCGCTGCGACTTGCTTTGCGGTAGTTGTAAGTTGGTTATAAACTTGCACGGCTTTAGGGTCATTTAATTGCATCGCAAGATAACTTGTATCTTGATGATCAATGTCATCGCCCGTACTAATTAAACTATCAACATCTGTGGCTTTAGTTGATAAGTTAGGGTTAGTCTTGCCTGTATTAGTATCCTTTTGGGTATCATCAGCAGTCGTCTTACTTCCAGAAGTAATTTCTGAGCTTGCTTTTGAACTATCCTTTTTAGCGTCGGTATCATCTTGCTTAACTGAAGATGATGTCGCAGCTGAAGAAGAAGCTGCTGCCGTAGAACTAGTACTTGCGGGATTGGCGTTATCAGTTGATGTACTTGTTGCACCCGTTGTATTTGCTGCAGTTGTATTTGATTCACTTGTAGATTCAGTCGTGTTAGCCTTTGATTGTGGTGTTGAAGCTTGGTTTTGCACCTTTATTGTTGCTTGCTCTGAAGCACTACTATCTTGACTGTTGGTTGTACTGCTAGAAGCGTCAGGTGTAGTCGTGTCAGCTTGGACGTTATCCATGTCAGCTGCCATCAAACCTGAGGCCATTGCACCCGTTACGATTGAAGCAACAACCCAATTCTTACCTGCCTTATACATTTTTTTATGTTCTTTCAAGAATCTTTTCCTCCCAAGTTTAACTTTTACGCCCTATATTATAGCACAAAAGCCTTAGAGTTACTCTAAGTTGATTAATATCATTCTTGCCAAAATCCAATCTTAAGAATTTCCTAAATTTTTATATAGGAAAAATTTAAAGATTGGTCCTGGGGGTAGAATGGGGATTTTCAGAAATCATTTAATATTGCCGATTTTTTCGTTTTGATAGTCTGCAAGTCTTTGCTTGGCAATTTCTAAATACTCTGCTTGTTGGTCGACGCCAATAACCTTGATGCCAAGAAGCTTCCCCGCAACCACCGTTGTTCCACTGCCCACAAATGGATCGATAACCTTACTTCTTGTAGTCGCACACGCTTGCAACATGCGTAACATTAAGGCAAGCGGTTTTTGCGTGGGATGCTTGCCGAATCTTCTTTCAGAACGATTAATCACAGGGGTGCGCCAGACATCTTTCATTTGCTTTCCGCCGTTAATTTGACGCATCAAATCATAGTTGAAGACATGCTTTCCTTGAGGCTTTTTGGCCCAAATAATCATTTCCGTTGAGTGCGTGAACATCCGCCGACTTAGATTCGGTGCGGGATTGGCTTTTTGCCAGATAATGTTGTTAATAATTTTAAAATCTAGTTTGCGAAATAAATATCCGATAATAAAGATACTGTGAAGATTGCCAAAAATCATAATCGCCCCATCGTCAGTTAATACCCGCTTGACTTGGCGTAAAAATTCTTCATAAAAACCCACTACATCAGTTCCTTTTGGCTTATCCCAATCACCTTTATTAACACTTACCCGCTTGCCGCCACGATTCGAAAAGCCTCCATTACTGAGAAAATATGGCGGATCAGTCATAACAATATCGACACTTTTATCCGGTAGACTGCGCAAATATTCAATTGCATCGCCATGAATTAACGTCGACAGATTATCTGAATAAATTTTTTTCATTTTCTTATTACACCTCGATAAAATTAATTGGATCTAAATTATAGATCGCATTTTAGATCAATGCAAATTGATCTTTTGCTTGCAAAAGGTGAAATCATGATCAATAATTATTGATGGAGGTGGAAAAATGAAGGTATATTTAGCGATTCATGAATACGTGGGAATTGAAGAAGCTTATAGTGAAATCCTAGGCGCTTACTTCAAGCATAGGGACGCTACTGAAGTGGTAGATGAAACTTTGAACAAACGAGTGGCGCACCTTTCGGTCATAGATAGTTCTTTGCAGCAATTCCACAGGCAGCTAGTTTACCAAAATGAAGCATGTAGAGAAGAGTTCTATGTTTTAGAAGAGGATATAAAATAAGCGGCGAACTTTTTGTCCGCCGCTTGGGTTGGATTATTAGATTATAAAAATACTTTGTTTCGGTCACGTTCAATAACAATTTCAGGATTTTCAAAGAATAAATCTATTCTATCCAATGCTAATTGTTTAATTCTTTCTCTAGATAAAATATCAATAACTTGAACACCACCAAGTGCGTTTAAGTACTTATTAATTTCGTTATATGATTCTTTTCTATTACTTATACGATGTTGGTTTTCACGAACAGCTTCAATTACTCCAAGAGCTGTATCCTTGTTACTAAAGATATTTGAAAAAATTACAATACCTTTTCCAGCTGCATCTTTGCTAAAAAAGAAATCTGTTAGTTCATATGGATCTTGTGTATTTTGTTCGTCGTATGTATTGTATCCCATCCACCATAATCGCGCTAAACGATGAAGAGCTAAAGAGCGTTTACGTGATCTAGTATAGTATAAATTCAGCTTTACTTCATGTAGATATTTTTCTTTATTATCACGTTTAAGGGAATCTAAAGTTTCCATTAGATAATCTAGATAAACTGTGTTAATCATCGTAAACCATAATTCCTCACGAGTTGCTTCGGCAGGTTTAAGATGTTTTAATGGTTCATAAACATTTTTAATGTTTGTAACATAAAATTCTGAGGCCGAAAGATTTAAATCTAATGGATGATATTCAAAATCATAGTTTGATGGTGCATTATAAACAAATTCATTATTAAATAATTCTTCAATTCCTTTTCGATCTTTATTCCAATATAATTCAGCATATTTTTCATCAAAGTTTCGTTTAAATTCTTCTAAAAATGAAGAATCACATGATTTCACTTTAGTCTTCATCACTAATAACTCCTTCTAATGTTTTTAATCCTCTTGCCACTGGATCCTCTAAAATTCGTTGCGCAACTTCTATAGGATTGATGTCTCCTCTTTTCATTTCGTCGATATCAATCTCTAAGACTTCACATCTTTTTTCGATGACTTTGTACCATTGTTTTTCTTCAAAAGCATCTTGGTTTTCTTTAACGTAGTTCAAAATCTGAATTAAAGCTGGATAAATAATCATACTATTCGTGATATTATTTAAATCCTTATACCCAAGATAAATTTCAAATTGTTTTTCTGGCAAGCGTACATATGCAATATCACTGTCTAAGTCAATTTGCATTGTTTCTTTAACTGAACGAGTAACTTTTATAATAGAGTCAATGTTTTTAAAAGATTTATCTTCATTAACCGCTACTGTTGCAGTAAATCCAACAGCTAATGGATCACCAACTTGTAAATCTGGAAATACGTAGTCATCCCCATAAATTTCTGTATTGATTGAATTGATAGTTAAACCTGTCAATGTTTCATCAATTAATAAGAAAGGAGTTAAATGAACATTACCAACCATAACATTAGGATCAATACTAAAAACATAACGTTTCTTTTGGTTTTCTAACTTAATAAGTGTACGATACATTGTATAACTACATTCTACATGTAAATAAAATGATGCTTTACCAGAATAAAATAATTCCTCAAGACCATCATCTTTTAATTTATAGTCAAGCACTATTTTATTTTCAGAAAATTCACTCTTTCGGTATGAAACTTCAAATTTAGAACTTTCAATATAATCTTCATCATCAATTGATAATACTGGGTATGGGTAAATACTGTTACTTATCTGCATTGACTTGCACCTCTAATTTTAGTCTAGACTTTTCAGTAATTGTTAAATTAATAGTTTGCCACTTACCTTTTTGAAGAGAATCAATATATATATTTGCACCATCATGCTCAACTGGCATATGATTGATTGAAGATTGAACAAGAGTTATATCATATGCTATACCATTATCTCCAATAAAAGTAACATGTAATTCAACATGATTTAATTTTCTATTCGGCTTAATAACTAGTTTGTACTTACCCAACTTATAATTATCTTCAATAATTCTATAACTTAATTCTGTTACAGTTTCCCGTTTCTTACCCTTTCTAGCGTATACTTTCTTTCCATTTTCATCTTCTTTATTTTTACCTTTTCTATCCCCGATTCCATGGTCATTTTCAGTACTAGTGCCGCCACCTTTACCATTTCCATCGTAGGCTGTACCTGCTGATGTACCACCTTCAACAACACTTATAGCGTTAAGTTCGTCGGTTTCTAAATCACCATTACCGCTATTACGTTTACGAACTGCAACCTTATTAGATTTTACCTTTGGTAATTTAATTTCAAACTTACTTGTATCGCCAAAGATATTTTCTTTGCTATCTTTTTTGTTATTTCTAATAGAATCTAAATCTTCCGGTAAGAAATCACTAACTCCATATGCTGAAACTTCTTCTTCACTATTATTTTTAAATTCTGAAATAATAGCATCTCTAATGCTACTTGTCATGAACTTTAAAAATTTTTCTGCATCTCTTGGACTAGAGCTTCTATCTTTAGACCAATCATCATGATTGGGATTTTCTAAGACTTTCAATCTCTTATTAATTAATGGCCCTTCAGCATAAAAAATACCAGAAAAATCTAAATAAGAACTAATATTTTTTTGATCCTTAATTTTCATCCCTGCATTACGGGTCATTAAAACTCTTCTATTCCCAACACCTTTATCTGAAACATAAAGATGTACTTCTCCTGGTTCAAGCATATATGCTTTTTCAAAGGCAGTTAACTTTAATTCTTTGCGATTAGGATCTTCTAAAACATCTAAGTAACCTACAATGGTTGGATACTTTCTATTAAATTTCTTATCATTACGATTTTCATTAATAATCTTCTTTGCAGCCTTATAATCTATTAAAATATGACCCTTGTTGCTTCCTACAACTACTTCTAGTTTTTTCTTAAAGAATGAGAATAGAAAATTATCAACTAATGAATATGTAATTTCTTTTTCCCAATTTTCAGCTAAATCTTCATTAAAGCCAACAATATAAATATCTGTTCCTTTTTCTGAACGGGTTATTTCTGGATCAAATTCAATTTTTCCTTCTCTTGCTACCTTAGTAGAATTCTTACCGAAATATCCTGTACCTTGAGTCGTATATCCAGTTTTATCGCCAGGGATAGAAACAAACTTCATAACCCCCATTGTTTTTAACCCTTCATCAGCTAAAGTGCTATATACTACTGTACGTAATTTACTTACTGCAAAAGGTGCCCCTTTACCAATCCCAAATGATCCAGCAGAATTATTATCTTTTTTAACAGATGAACCGACTTGTTCGATTAATGATTCCCAGTTTTCTTGACGTAATCCTGTAGTATTAAAGTCACTAATTTTCATGACCTTAATTTTCTTTTTGTCAAGAAGCTCTTGCATTTGCTCAATCATTTTTTTGGTTTTATAATCATGGTTCCATTCTTTTTGGGCACGAATTAAAATATCACTCTTTAATTGTTCGTACCCTGGAATATCCTTAGTTAATACATCGAATACTTTAAATTCAACTCTAACAGGTTTATCTAAACCTTCTCTTTTAGCATCCAATGAATTTTGACAAATTTCACGGGCTAATGATGTTAACGGATGATCATTAAACATTTCAATTAGGGCATTTGACCCTGATTCTTTTTGTAAATCTTTACCACTTGGGAAATACCATCCCTCTTGTTTTAAATTCACAAACATCTCCTCCAATATATAATATAACTATTGACAAACGTTGTTATATCAACAATAATCAATGATCTTTATATAAAATTATCATATATTTTATTATAAGTAAACATTTCGTAACATTATTTTTTATTTATACACCACAAAAACTAATCACAAATCGTGCAAATGAAGCCTGGATTTAACACCTATAATAAAAAAGCATGCGATATTTGTTAAGAAAAACCTAACAAGCATCACATGCTTTTTACAATCAATTAATAATTTTTACATACTATCTAATTTTTTTAATTCGATTCCAATACGTTTTACAATCCCTGTAACTAACGCATTCCCCATGAAAAACATTCGCATCCGATCAGATACTTCTACAACTTCTCCTTTTTCATTGAGCTTATACTTAGTCCAATCATCAGGGAAATCTTGCAATCGTTCTGCTTCAATTGGGGTTAATAAACGGTATCTTTCCCCAACTTTTAAAAAGTGCGTTGAACGATTCGTTGTTCCTTCTGAAGTTAACATTGTTCTACTTGGAAGATCTAATGAATCGTATGCACTCATTCCACCTTCTGAATAAGTGTATTCATGGCCATCAGCTGATTTACGCTTAATTTTCTTTGGTCCACGTAGATATGCAAACTTTTCAAGTTTAGCTTTATCTTTAGGATCACTTTCATCAAAGTAATACTTTTCATCAACATCTTCAACTGGTTGAATAATTTCTCCTAAAGTACGTGGCTTTTCATCACCTGTTGGTGCAGTTTCAATCGTATAGTAATGACCGTTGTGCATAATTCCAGTATTGAATACTTTTCCAGTAAAATTATCTGAAATTTCAACAATGTCATCATCTAATGTATATTCAGCAACTCGATTTTTCACTGGTTCTTGTTTAATTGGAAATTGACGTGCAAATAATCCTTTTTTAAAGATATAGTCTTCATATGGATTGCTTGCCAAATCTTCTAATGATTCAACTTCCCCGTTATCTTGCAACATTTCTTGCGTTTTCTTGCCCCATGGAGTGTCATTGCGATATACGTAAAAGAATACACGACGTCGACGTTGTGCTTCTCCATATTCAGCCGCATTAATCACACGCCATTCTAATGAATAACCCAAGTCGTTGAAAGCTTTAAGCATAATAGCAAAATCACGTCCACGTTGACTTGATGGTGATTTCAATAAACGATCAACATTTTCCAAGATAAGATATTTAGGACGAATATTTTCAGTTGCTCGAATAATTTCCCAGAACAAGACACCTTTCTTACCTTGAATACCTTTAGCTCCTGTATGAGCCACTGAATAATCTTGACAAGGAAAGCCACCAACAATCATGTTGACACCATTATCTTTCATTTCTTCAAATTTAGCGTCTGGAATTGTTGCCACATCAACTCCGATGTGTTCCATATCTGGAAAACGATACTTTCCAACTTCAAAAGCATCTTGAGCTTTTCTTGATGGTTCATATTGATTTGAATATTTTGTTGTATAATAGGTATTATCAGCATTATTTAAACCAATAATAAAACCACCTACTCCATCAAACATGGAGAAGACGTTCAACTTACTCATAATTTTATCTCCCTTGTTTTTTTTAATTAATATTTAGATTATAGCAAAAATCAGACTATTGATCAAGGACTATTGCTCAAGGGATACATATTAGAAAGGAGAAAACATGGCTGAACACTTTTATTCATATGAAGATGAAGAATTAACCGAAAAATTTGATTCAATTATTAATGAAACTCTCGGTGAAATTGATATTAATCATGCCTTCGATAAGACAATTGGACATCCCAAAGTAACTGGGATTGCTGGGGATGTGATTGAACAATCAGTTCTAGGTTATCCTTCAAATTCAGACCAAAAACCTGATATTTTTGTCAGTGGTTTACCCGTTGAAGTTAAAACAACTGGTATTCGTTATTCAACTAAAGCTAGAAAATCAGGTAAGGCAACTGAAAAAGATTTTGAAGCAAAAGAACCAATGTCAATTACTGCCGTATCGCCAGATAAAATTGTTGATGAAGAATTCGACAACTCAAATTTTTGGCATAAACTGGAAAGAATGCTTCTAGTTTATTATCACTATGATGCCGATAAACCGGTTAAATCATGGGACTACAAGAATTTCATGGTCAAAGGTTATGAATTACATCAATTTTCCAAAGAAGATAAAAAACGTCTTGAAGCTGATTGGGTTAAAGTTCGTGACTTTATCCGTGAAGCTAAACTTACATACCCTAATGACCCAACAGTTCAGTATCCATTTTTAGGAAGTACATTAAGAAAAGACTTACTATTAATAGATACTGCACCAAAGTGGCCACATAACCCCCGTTTTCGTCTAAAGCGCAGTACGGTGACTGCGATTGTGCAAGAATATTTTGAAAATCGGACACTAGAAAAAATCGATAACTTAGAAAGTATGAACGACGTTGATAAACTTCTTCATGATACTTCTGAAAAATATCGTGGCAAAACAGTCCGCGAAATTTTAGAGGAACTTGGTATCAAATATAAATTAAATTCTAAGAAAGACGTTTCAAAATCAATTGCTGAACAAATTGTTTTAAAAATGTTTAATTCAAAATCTAAGAAGTTAAACGAAATCGAAGTCTTTAATAAGGCTGGTTTCATTCTCAAATCATTAGTACAAACTAAAGAACATAAAAGAACTGAGGATACCAAATTATTTAGCATTGATTTTTCTGACTTATCCAATGAACATTTTGGACAATCTCAATTCTTTGAATACTTCTATGATACTCAATTTTTATTTATTTTATTCGAAGAACCTTCAAGCTCAGCTAAATTGTTAGATAATAAATTCTTAGGGTTCAAACGCTTATATTTCGAAGAAGAATTTATCGACACAATTGTGAAAAAAGCTTGGAATCATACCAGAGACCTTGTCATAAACAATAAATTAAAAGAATCTATTGTCTATCGTAAAAATACTAACGAACCGGTTATTAATAAGAAGTCTGGTACTGTTCAAACTACACTAAACTTCATCAAATCAAAAGATAACGAGGCCTTCATTCGTGGTGGTGGTAAAGATAGTACCGCTAAAAACCACCAACTTAACGGGATTTCAATGTACCAACAATTTATCTGGATTAAAGGTTCTTATATCAACAATCGATTAAACGAATTACCCTTTATATAATTATTCAACCTATAGTTTCTTTATTTAGTAGGAACTATAGGTTTTTTTGTTTTAACTGAAGTAAAATTTCACTCGTACCTGCTAAATGATTTATTAATTTAATTAATTGATCAATCGTATAATTATCTAATCCTGTATATCCATGTAACATAGAATTCCTATTTGCTAAATTTGCTGGTACATATATATCATTCTCGAAATCATTTCTTCTAAATTGTAATTTTCCTATTTCTAATACTTTAATTAAATCTAAATATAATGTAGATCCTTTGAACATTTCTTGTTGTTGCATCTCTCTTAATTTTTTAACATTTCTTTTTATATCTTTTATTCTAGTAATTCTACTTTGATATCCTAATTTTGTTATTTTATTAGTTTCTTCCAATAAATCTACATATACTCTATCTAACTCTGGATAAAGATTATTAGCAAAAAATGGCCAAACATCTGCAAATTTTTTATTCATTTCAGATATAGTCTTTAAACTTCCATAATATCCTAATCGTTCGAAATTATCTAGAATTCCATCTATTTCTTCCTTACATAGTTCATAGTTATTATCTTTGTAACTCTCAATGAAACCTTTCCTTATATATTTTTCTGCCTCATATACCATATACTTTTGAGTAATTGTTGTCGGTAGCAACCCCTGTTTCTGGCATTCATCATTAATCTTTGTAACATTTTTCTTTTTTTCTTTTCTAATATTTTCCAGAATTGATACTGTTTTCGGAAGATTTAATTGCGTATTTAGTAATGTCACACCCTTAAACAAATTGTCAGCAATACTTACAGAATTCGCTATAACTTTCTCCAGAGCTTTAACACTAGCTGTAAATTTTGAATCTACATACGTATTTGCTATCTTTGAAATAGGCATTTGCGGAATAGGTATTTGTGGAATAGGTATTTGTGGAATGCTCTTCTTTAAAATATCGATTCTAATTGGTTCCACTACACCTGCGCTATTACTTTCTTCTTTATTAATATATTTACTCATCTCTAACAACACCTTTCTTAAATAAGTGTATTCTATTATATTACTTATTCAGTAGCTGATCAAGGAAATATTCCATTCATAATCAAGTATCTCATCTTAATTACAATATTTTTCAACTTCACCTGATAGTTTTTGTTAAACCTGGTATAATACGCTGTAAGTAATAAGATTTTCTAGTTTGACACTAGTTAAGAACTTCATGGAGGAATGATTATGGATAACGTTTTTCGTAAAATTGACGCTCGTAATGATCCAGAATATAAATATGTAAAAGAAAACCCAAGTTATCGTGATTTCCTTATTGGATTTTACTATTATCAAAAAGATTTGTCTTTGAATGCAGGAAAAGTTACTAAATCTAGCGGAAAAGCTCACTCTTATCAGAATTTCTTAATCAAGATGATAATCTTCTACAAGGATATTTACGGTGCTTTTCCCACTAGACTAGATTCTCCACAAACTAGCGAAGGTATCAAGACGTTCTTTGATATTCCAGCATTCGTTAAACTTAATAAGGAAAGTCATAACTTTTATAGTGCCACTATCCATGGTTATTTAAATTATCTTGATCAATTAGCTCTTGAAAACGCTGATCAAATTAATGATGATAGCGAAGTGAACTACATTATTAAACTTCGTACTAAACCTAAAAAACGTTCTGAAATTATTACTACAAAAACAGTTGAATACCCTAGAAGTCAACGTGAACTCATGGCAGCTAAGCATAAAGCTGATTGGAAATGTTCTTATGATAACAATCATATTACCTTTATATCTGAAAAAGATCATAAAAGTTTTGTTGAAGGACATCATTTAATTCCAATGCAAGTTCAAAAAGATTTTGAATATACAATTGATTTTGCGGATAATATTGTTGCCCTTTGTCCTAACTGCCACCGTCGTATTCATCGCTCTATTAAGCAAGACCGCAATCAAATGATTGAAAAATTTTACTTCAATCGGATTGAAAACATCAAAGTTCATGGCGTTAATATTTCAATTGATAGACTTGAAGAGATATATACAAAAATTTAAAATAGTACAATTTATAATCAATTTAAGAGTTTATATTTTGATTCTTAAATTGATTTTTTATTTTATCATCCTCCCACCACTAGCCCCATCATCAAAACTAACCAAACAAAAAAATAGCACACTGCCACCAAGCGAAAAACGGCAACTCGAAGTTTCCTGTACTTCCAAGAAGGCTGCTATCATCCTTTATTCCACCAAGATTTTCCAAAACAAAAAGCACCCACCTAAATAAGTGAGTGCTTAGTCTTAATTAACCTTAGTTAATCTCATTGAGTCGTCTTTGCCATTTAATTCATAGCTTGAGCCGGACTTTTTGATTTTAAAATCATCATTATCAAGCGTTAACGTATCACCCTTAACCTTCACACTTGAATAAGTTGATTCATTTTTAATGTCCGTTGCCGTTGGGATATGGTCAGTTATTAGGACTTTAGCCTTATCATTATCAAAAGCGAGGTACAACTTGTAATCCTTGTCTTCTGAGCTTGATTCTTCATCATCTTCTTCATCTTCATCATCGCTGCTGCCAAAAAGGCCAAAGCCAAAGCTATCGTCATCATCGTCGTCATCGTTAGCGGCGTCTTGATAAGTGTTATAAGCTTCAAGCGCAGCAGTCGCATATGTTCCCGATACTTCATAAGTGCCGTGCTTCAAGGCGCGTTCATACTTAGTTTGGTTCATATAAATCCCCAAAATCACCAAAACTGTGGCGATAGCACCAAAAATCCCAATCATCTTTGGACGATCCTTGTGCCACAATTCCTTGAATTTCATCACCAGTTCATTTTGGGTCTTAGGTTGTTGGTGATAACCTTGCTCTTGCGGATTCATGTTTTGATTTTGCGGCATCGCATGGCTTTGAGCTTGGGTTGATTGTTGGTTGTTTATATTGGGTTGGGTGTTTTGAGTTTGATATGGATTTTGCCCATTAAACTGTCTTTTTTCAAATGGACCTTGTTTTGGGTCTTGGCCGTTGAACTGTCTTAAAATTGGTTGGTGTCCATTTTGATTAGTTTGTCCTTGGTTTAGACTTCCTTGCGTATTAGGATTTTTTCCATTATTTGGCAGATTGTTTTGGTTGTTGTTTTGCTTAGCCATAAATTTCTCCTTAATTACTTATTTTTTTATTGGATGCAAGAGATAATAATCTCTATCAATTAATTTTTCTATAGAACTATCTTATCATACAATTAAGAATTTCTTAAACATTTTTCACAACATTTTGCAAAAATATTTAGCCCCTTGTTTTACTTGAAATTTATATTTTTCACAGCTACTACATCATCAAATCTTTTTGAAACATTGCTTATTTTTAACATATGTATTCCTTTCTTAATATATAAAAAAAGATAGGGTTAGTTTTACCCTATCTTTTTTATAAAATAATAATTTTAAGTTTAGTTTTCTTTACGCTTACCTAATTTAGCAATACCAAGTAATGAGCCAAATGCAACTACCATTGCACCTGCAAGAGTCATTTCTGAACCCTTTTCACCAGTTTGTGGTAACACACTCTTCACAAGATCACTTGTAACTTGTTTGTTTGATGATACTTCATAAACAGCCTTAGTAGTAGGGTTAATTGCTAATCCTAATGCAACATTACCAGCCATATCAACAATTTTACCATTGCTTACAGCTAAGCCTTGGACTTGTTTACCATTTTCATCAACTACCTTGTTTCCAACAACATGTAATCCATTGTTTGTTGCTGCTTGTTGTGCATTAGCTTGTGCTTCAGCATTTGCCACTGCTTCTTGTGCTTTAAGTAGTGATTGTAATTTAGCTAAAGCTTCATCATAAGCCTTTTGCGCAGCAGCTTGTTTTGTTTTAGCTTCGTCTAATTTAGCTTGTGAAACTTGTTGTGTTTCTTTTGCTTCATTTAAACGTGATGTTGCTACTTGTAGGTTGTCTTTTTCACCATCTAATACAATTTGAGATGATTCCAATTGATCTTGAGCATCTTTAAGTGCTTGTTTAGCATCTTCTAGAATTTGTGGAGCATTTTGTAAAGCAACTAAGTAATCTGTAGCCTTTAACATCTTATCTTGCGTTGCATTAGCTTCATCTTGAGCATTCTTAAAATCATTTTGTGCTTGTTTTAATGCTTGTTGTGCTTGTGTTAATGAACCTTGCTTAGCATTTAAATCTGCTTGAGCTTTATTTAATTGTTCTTGAGCTGCAGATACTTTATTTTGTGCATTTGCTAATAATTCTTGCTTCTTAGCTTGATCACCTTTAACTGCATCCAATTTATTTTGTGCTTCTAAAACAGCAGAATTTACATCAGCTAATTTATTTTGAGCAGCTTTTAAATCATTTTGTGCTTGTGCTGTTTTTGTAGGAACTGCATTTGCATTAGCAACTGCCTTTTGAGCATCAGCTAATTCTTGTTGCTTCTTTTTAAGAATAGCTTGAGCTTGGTTGTTAGCATCTTGTGCTTTACCTAAGTTATCATTAGCTTGTGCTAATTCTTGTTTAGCAGCGTTTAATTGATTTACTAAATCATCATGAGATGGAATTGCCACTTCTGTTGTGTCAAATTTAGCCGAATCCTTAATGTAATCTTTTCCAATATTTTGGAAGTGTGTCATGATTGTTCCATCATTAGTCCAAGAACTTAAATTCATTGACATTAGTGATGTATCTACACCTAAGTATTCTGGTTTACTTTTTTCGATAACATCATAGCCTGTACCTAATAATCCACTAGCATGGAATAATTCATCACTAGCAAATAACATATTCAATAGTCCATCATAAACGTTTAACTTAATTTCGTCTAATGTTACATTGGATGATGCTGGTTTGAAAAATGCGTCTTCAGATGCTCCATAAAGTCCACTTTGGTCAGCTGCAAGATTTAAAGCACTGATATCATGTCCAATTTCATTCCAACTATCAGAAATGTAGTTATTACTTACATTTTTAGCATATTCTAAACTACCTTCTACAACTGAAACTTTAGGTAACCCTAATTGAACACGAACTTGATTTAATAAATCAGCTGCAAATAGTGTAATTTCTTTTACTTGTTCATCTGTTAAATTATTAACATCAACTTTAATTTGTTGATCAGCTTTATTAGATTTATATGAATTTGCATTCATATTTGCGCTCATAACATTCTTATCAATTTCAAATGTAGGATCATTACTAATATTATTAAAGTAATCATTAAATACTTTCTTATAAGCATCAGGATTAACTACTGTAATAGTATTTACAGAATTTAATTTATCATTTAGTCCATCAACTTTAGCTTGAGCAGCAACTTTGATTCCTTGGAACTTATCTAGTTGATTCTTCATTGCTTGTGCTTGGTTAGTTGAAAAAGCAACATTTTCTTGTGCTTTTTTCAATGTATCATTTGCACTGTTAATATTTTGTTGACGTACTTGGTCAGCATTCTTAGCATTTTCTAATGCTACTTGTGCTTGTTTTACATCATTTTGAGCAGTATTTGCACTTTGTTTTGCATCATTTAATGCTTGTTGTGCCTTTGGTAAGTTTGAAGCGTCTAAATCTTTTTGAATTGAATTTGCTTCGTCTTGAGCTTTCTTAACACTATCTTGTGCTTGTTTTACACCGTCTGTAGCTACTTTAACTTCGTTTTGTGCTTGACTGACAGCTTCTTGTTTTTCAGAAACTTTAGATTGAGCGAATATTGCTTTTCTATTAGCTTTATTTACATCATTTTGCTTTGCGTTTAAATCATCTTGTGTTTTCTTAATAGTTTCTGCGTTAGCATTGTCAGCATTCTTTTGTGCTACTTCTAAAGCTTGTTGCTTATCTGCTACATTTTTTTGATTATCAGCAACATTTTTTTCATAATCATTTACAGTATTTTTAATACTGTTTACTTCATTTTGACTCAAGCTAACTTTTTCGTTAGCTGTTTGAGTACTTTTCTTTTGTGCTTGTAAATCAGCGTTTACTTGATCTAAATTTTCTTTAGTTGTTTGCACATTTTGCTTAGCTTGATCAACTGGTGTAGTTGTTTTTGTTTGTGTAGCATCAGAAGGCTTTACTTCTGGTTGAACACTATCAGCTTTAGCATTATTAGAAAATACCCCTGTAGCTAAAGCTGCACTTGCAGCAACTGTTGTTAAAACTTTTTTCTTCATGTAAATTCCCCATTTCTTTTTAATTTACAAGTATTATTATACCCTACCTTCATATTATAGGGGCATTTAAATGGATTGATAGTGATTCTGATTTAATTTGTAAATTTTTTGAAAATTTAGACTAGATTAAAAAGTCCTATTTTAGGGCTTTTTAATCTATGCTTCTTGTTTTTGTGAGAAATTTAGGAACTAGTTTATTACTCACGGTTAATTCCCCCGCTAGCCGCCACCACTGATTGTTGCGTAATAAACTTCCATGCTACTTTTCACTTCTATTTTTTGTCTAAGTATGATCGTTTAGGCGGTCTTCACTAATATTATAATTAATCAGACCGTCTTATTGACGATTATTTTTTCCCGTTGTAAAGCGGCTTTTAACTCATCAATAACTACCATTAGTTCTGTTACTGACTTAAAAGGACACCACCTAATTCCAATGCAAGCTCAAAAGAATTTTGTATATACAATTGATTTTGCGTATAATATTGTTACTCTTTGTCCTAACTTTCATCGTCGTATTCACCGCCCTATTAAACAAGACCGCAATCATTTAAAAAAGAGGATTGGAAGTATTTGCTTCCAATCCTCTTTTTCTAGGCTCTATAATATTCTGTGCTTATTTCAAATTTCAAAAAACTATTTTCTTAGTCTTCTTTTTTCTTTGAAAAACCTAAACCAAACATTGTACCTGCAGCTAATGCAATCGCACCTAATAATGTTGCATTTCCAGATTTTGCACCTGTTTGAGGTAAGACGTTTGTATTTGCATCAGCTTTTTGACCATTAGCGTTCTTAGCATTTGCCTTAGTTGCTGTAGCAGCTGTTGCTAATTTAACATCGTTACCATCGATAATAGCTACAACTAAATCTGAACCTGCAATTGTATCTTGTGATCCATCAGGGTATGTGATTGTTGCTGTTCCATTGTCAGCGATTGTAATCACTGTACCTGCTGGGAAGTTGTTTACTTTTTCAATTGCATTCTTCACAGCTTCTTTTTCAGCATCAGTTAAGTGATTTGTATCTTTAACTGGTGTCTTAGCTGGAATGTTAGGAGTAATTTGATCTGCGATTGATGGAGTGTTATTTTCAGCACCCTTATCTGCAGTTGCTTTATTGTTATCATCGTTACCCTTTGTATGTCCATTTACTTCTACTCCCACTGTTTGTGGTGTGTCCATACTTGGATCATCTACTGTAACTGTGATTGGGCCATCTACATCCTTACCTGGTGTTACAATGATGTGTCCCTTGTCATCGATTTCAACTGGAATATCTTTTCCGTCTTCATCTTTTGCGGTTACTGTTGTATCTTTTGTTGGGTTTACTACAACTACACCTGTATCTTGTGCGTCATCTGTTGGATCTACTGGTGTCTTTCCACTTTCGTCAACTGATGTTACTGGTGTTTCTGCCGGTTTGTCTGTATTTGGTTTGTTTTCACCATTGTTTGCTGGTTTATCTGAACCGTTATCGTCGTTACCCTTTGTATGTCCGTTCACTTCTACTTCCACTGTTTGTGGTGCATCCATGCTTGGATCATCTACTGTAACTGTGATTGGGCCATCTACATCCTTACCTGGAGTTACGATAATGTGTCCCTTATCATCGATTTCAACTGGAATATCTTTTCCGTCTTCATCTTTTGCAGTTACTGTTGTGTCTTTTGTTGGGTTTACTACAACTACACCTGTATCTTGTGCGTCATCTGTTGGGTCTACTGGTGTCTTTCCACTTTCATCAACTGATGTTGCTGGTGTTTCTGCCGGCTTGTCTGTATTTGGTTTGTTTTCACCATTATTTGCTGGTTTATCTGAACCGTTATCGTCGTTACCCTTTGTATGTCCATTTACTTCTACTTCCACTGTTTGTGGTGCATCCATACTTGGATCATCTACTGTAACTGTGATTGGGCCATCTACATCCTTACCTGGAGTTACGATAATGTGTCCCTTGTCATCGATTTCAACTGGAATATCTTTTCCGTCTTCATCTGTTGCA
>NZ_BAML01000023.1 GCF_000615845.1 Ligilactobacillus hayakitensis DSM 18933 = JCM 14209 | reverse complement strand
TAATCTTTTAACTTAAATAACTTATATTTTATATCAAAAAATATAGTATGACATAAAATAATTAGTATTATGTTCTAACCATATCTTTTCTTTTGACATTCCTCAATTAATCCGTCTTGTTAACATATTATATATCAAATAATGTTGAAATGCCGCAGTTAAAAACTTTTTATAAAATTTATTTATTTCCCCTAAAATATTTGTTGACTTTTTTATTTCTAAGGTGGTATTATAATACTTGTATTTAGGTTAGCCCTTAAGTACCGACGATTGGATGAAAATAGTTGTTAGAAAAACCGCTAAGCTATCCCATATGATTAGGCATAATCATCATCTCTAGCGGTGACCCCATTTTCTTGAAACTACGTATTGATTTTCATATACCCCCCTAAGTTACATTATTCCAATCGTCGTTGTTTTAGATCAACCACCCTTTGTGGTGGTTTTTTTGTGCCGTTTTTTGCTATAATTAAAGATATTAAGATTTTAAATGAGGTCAAAAAAATGAACGAAGAACAATTAATTCAACGTATCCAATACCAAAGCCAACTTCAAGTAACTGAATTACAAGAAGTTTTAAACAAGCTTAATGGTTTAAGCACACTTTTAAACAAAGCTATGAAAAACGGCGTTGTGGTAAACAAGCAAGCTTATAACGAATTTGCGGACAAATATAACGATCTTGTCCGCTCCGTTGATGGTGATTTGCAACGCGCTAAAATTAAGCAAGCTAAAAATATGGATCTTCTAAAAAAAGACTAAACCGCACTGATTTTTCAGCCAAATTAAAACGCTAGAAGCAACGTTTCTTCTAGCGTTTTTTGTTTTATAATTTTGTTATTCTTGCCAAAATTCTTTTGCGGTTTGGATAACTAACTTGATTTTGTCCCATTGTTGCTCAAAAGTTAGTTTGTTTCCTTCTTCCGTTGAAGCAAAGCCACATTGCGTACTCAACACCAAATTTTCTTTAGGAACATAACGACTTGCTTCTTTTAAGCGTGCCTTTAATTCAGCTTTTGTTTCAAGTTTTGGATTTTTGGAAGTTACAATTCCTAGTACCACTTCTTTTGTCGTTGGCACTTTAGCTAAAGGTTCAAAACCGCCTGATCTTTCATCATCAAATTCTAAATAAAAGGCATCCACGTTTTCTTTTAAAAATACTGCATCAGCGACAACCCCATAGCCCCCTTTAGCGGCCCAAGTTGAGTGATAATTTCCCCGACAAATATGCGTTGATAAGCGTAAATCTGCGGGCCAATCTGCTAATACTCGATTATTCAATTCTAAATAAAGTTCTTGGACTTCTTGGCGCGATAAGTTACCTTCTTTTGCGACCACTTGCCAAGCATCGTCATCAACAATCACACCCCAGGTACAATCATCTAATTTCAAATCCCGACAACCAGCTTGGTATAGAGCTTCAATCAAGCCTCGATAAGCCGATACAATATCATAAATTAATTCTTGATTATTTGGATAGTATTTTCTAGTATTTTCAGTATATTTTTCATCACGGAACAATTCTAAATAAAGCTGTGCGGGTGCCGGAATACTTTGGCGAGCTAAAATTGTAGGATCATCTTTAGTAAGTTGGTATAAAAATTTAAACGCTGCTACATCGGGGTGATTACCAGAAAAGCTAATCTTCCCATTTAAGGCTGCGGCGTCAGCTTTAGTTTCTTCGCCATGAAAGAAATACCCGTTATCGGCTTGTACATGGTCAATGCCATCAAAGCCCCAAAATGTATCCAAATGCCAGTAGGCACGGCGAAATTCACCGTCAGATACAAATTTCAAGCCCGCCGCTTTTTGTTGGGCAACTAATTTGGTAATTTCTTGATCTTCAATTCGCTCTAGGCTTTTAGCGTCTAACCGTCCATTTTCAAACTGTTCCCGTGCTTCTTTTAAAGCTTCAGGACGTAAAAAACTACCAACAATATCAAAGTGAATATTTTCATCATTAAATTTAACCATTT
Source organism: Ligilactobacillus hayakitensis DSM 18933 = JCM 14209 (assembly GCF_000615845.1). GTDB lineage: Bacteria > Bacillota > Bacilli > Lactobacillales > Lactobacillaceae > Ligilactobacillus > Ligilactobacillus hayakitensis. The sequence continues at coordinate 20,562 of NZ_BAML01000023.1, read as the reverse complement.
TAAATTCCTCCATAAAAAAAGTCCCTAGGAAATATCGCTACTTCCTAGGGACGTCATTTTCAAAATCAACGTGTTACCACCCGCATTTAATAATTGCTTGCACAATTATCCTCACTAAGTACGCTCACCGGCATGCACGATGAGTTATACTCGTTCGCTATAGCGGGCGAACCCGTAAGTCACTAAATATCGCAACTTAACAACTCCAAGACCATCTTCACCATCAAATAACGTATCGGCTTTCACCTTTCCCGACTCTCTTTAACGCATTCAATTAGTTACTCTTCTTTTCTTTGTTGTGTTATATATTAAAGTTATGATATTATAACAAATTTTTATTGTCAAGATTTTTATCAAAAAACCTAGGAAAAAATCCTAGGCTTAAATCTTATTTATTAATCTTAGCAATTGATATTAATTTAATTATTTGTGATAACGATCAAAAACATCACTAAAAAGTTGATAAGTGAAATTTCTCGTAGTTGGTACCACACAATCTGCTTGTCTTAATTCATCTTTATCTCCGACTGCAACTGCTACCATGTCTGCAGCTTTGATTGCTGAAACTCCGGCAATCGCATCTTCTACACCAACACATTGATTAGGGGCTACTCCAACTGCTTTAGCACCTGCTAAAAAGATATCTGGAGCAGGCTTTCCTGCATTAACTTTGGCTGGGTCAGCTACAGCATCAAAAACATGTGCTAAACCAAGCTTTTCTAAAATAAATGGTGCATTCTTTGAGGCTGAAGCTACTGCTAATTTAACACCATTTGCTTTTAAATCTGTCAAAAGCTTAGTGATACCAGGTAAAATATCTTCTTTAGTTAATTTACTAATAGCTTCAACGTAGTAATCGTTCTTCTTATTGGCTAAGTTTTGTACTTCTTCTTTTGAATACTTGTCTAATAAGTCTCCAAATTTTAAGATAGCTTCCAAAGATTCAGTTCGACTAATTCCTTTTAAATTTGTTTCAAAACTAGCTGGTAAATCCAAATTAAATTCTTCTTTAGCTAACTTGCTCCAAGCTTGAAAGTGGAACTTGGCTGTATCGGTTACAACCCCATCTAAATCAAATACTGCTGCTTGCATAATTTCACCTACTTTAATTCTAAATCCTTACCGTTTAAGTTAATTGTTAAAGCTGATCCTTCTAAAAGACTAACTTTAGATACATCCTTGCTTGCTTTAACTTCAAGTAATCGACCTCTAAAGTTAATTCTAAATTCATAGCCATCCCATTGTTTTGGTACAAATGGTGCAAAGAATAACTTACCATCCTTAACACGCATACCTGCAAAACCTTGGACGATAGCTAGCCATGAACCAGTCATAGATGTAACGTGTAACCCATCTTCTGTATCATTATTGTAATTATCAAGGTCAAGTCGTGCTGTTCGTGAGTAAAGTTCGAACGCTTTTTCTTCTTTATGCAAGTCCGCTGCAACAATAGCATAAATAGATGGTGAAAGAGATGATTCGTGAACCGTGTATTGTTCATAGAAGTCAAAGTTTCTTGCTTTTTCTTCTTTTGTAAATTCATCAATAAAGTAGTAAATCCCTTGTAAGACATCAGCCTGCTTGATGTATGGTGACCGTAAAATATGATCCCAAGACCAATTTTGGTTCAATGGTAATTGGTCAGCAGGAATTTCTGAAACAGGTCGTAAGTCCTTGTCTAAGAAACCATCATGTTGAACAAAGATCCCGAGTTCTTTATCTTCTGGCAAGTACATGTGATCAGCGATTTCTTCCCATGTAGCAAGTTCTTTTGATTCTAAACCTAATTGACTTAATTTTTCAGGACTGACTTGACTAGAAACTTCTTTAGCATAACGTAAACACCATTGTGCTAAAAGGTTAGTGTACCAGTTGTTGTTAACATTATTTTCATATTCATTAGGACCAGTTACCCCATGAATCATATATACTTGCTTTCTTTGAGAGAAATGAACCCGATCAGCCCAGAAACGAGCAATTCCTACTAAAACATCAAACCCATCATGAGTTACATATTCAGTATCCCCAGTATAACGAGTGTAATTGTAAATAGCATAAGCAATGGTTCCATTTCTATGAATTTCTTCAAATGTAATTTCCCATTCATTATGACATTCAATCCCATTGAAGGTAACCATTGGATATAAAGCGCCCTTCAACCCTTGTTCTTTTGCATTGTGGAAAGCACCTGGTAATTGCTTGTAACGGTATTCAAGTAAGTTTCTTGTTACAGCTGGTTCAGCTAAAGAAAGGTATAAAGGAACGGCAAATGCTTCTGTGTCCCAGTAAGTAGCACCACCGTACTTTTCACCAGTAAAGCCTTTTGGTCCAATGTTCAAGCGTGCATCATTACCATAGTAAGTTGAGAAAAGTTGGAAGAGATTGAAGCGAATCCCTTGTTGTGATTCATCATTGCCCTTAATTTTAACATCTGCTTTTTCCCAACGTTTCGCCCAAACATTTGCTTGCGCTTCTTGCAATTCTTCAAAGGAGAGTTTACTTTGCTTTTGTGATAATTCCTCAGCCGCTTTATCTAAACTTGTTTGATCGTCATAATCACGAGAAGTTACTACAACAACTCTTTTTTCGAAATCAGCAGTTTCTCCTACTTCTAAGTTTTTGGCATAACTGTTAACAGTTTTTGTTTCATCTTTAAAAGCCCCGATACTTTCAAGACTACCTTTGTGGTCACTGACCATTTCAACTGTAAAACGAGGTGTGCCAAAATTATTTTTAATAGTTTCGGAAACTAATTTAGAACCTTGTTTTGTATTAGCAGTTTCGTGTACTTCCCAGAAACGTTCATCGTAATTAGCATCTTCATTAAAGACATTAGCATCAATGAAAGAATCAACTTCAACCTTAACAGCTTTTTGCCCCAAGTTTTCAAAAGTTAACTTGTTAGCATAAAGCTCTTTAAAGTCAGCACTGACAAAACGAACAGAAGTTACCTTGACTTTTGCATCTTCTTTTTCCACTACATATGATCGAGTCAAAATCCCCTTTTTCATATCTAAAGCTAACTCGAAATCAGAATACTTATCTTTAGCTAAGTCAATTGAACTGTTATTTAATTTGATATCAACAGAAACAAAATCAACGGTATTGATAACTTTACCAAAGTAAGATGGATAGCCATTCTTCCACCAACCGACCCGTGTCTTATCTGGGAACCATACTCCTCCAAGGTAAATTCCTTTGTGGGTATCATCTGAGTATTTTTCTTCAAACATCCCCCGCATACCCATGTATTCATTACCAATTGAAGTCATAGATTCTTGTAAACGTTTGTTATCTTTATCTAATGTATGTGTCACGACTTTCCAAGGGTCGATTTCAAATATTCTTTGCATAATAATTAGTCCTCTTTTCTTTTATTCTTCGTAAGTTTCTTTAATAAAGCCTACACTCAAAGCACCTAAAAGGATGGCAAGTGCAGCCACGATGAACATATGACTTTGTACGCCACCTAAAGCTGGGTACAATGAAAAACTCAATACAGAAGCAATAATTTGTGGTAAACAAATGCAACCGTTAAATAAACCAAGGTAAGTCCCCATTCGATTACCGGATAAGGCATTAGTTACAATGGTAAGTGGGTAAGTGTTCATAGCAGCCCAAGCAATCCCAACTAAGATAAATGAGAAAATCAAAGCAGTCTTAGAGTGGATCATGAAAATAGATGCAAAACCAATTGCACCAAGGAATAAACTTCCTGCATAACCAGCCTTGTGGTATTGGTTAGGAACCTTAGCTAAAACATAAGACCAAACAACAGCTGCAATCGATTGCACAGCTGATAAAATTCCAAACCAGTTACCAGCCGCTTGATAACCCGCACTTGTAGCATCAGTTGTGTGCCAAACATTTGCAGAGATTGTCCCTGTTGAGTAAGTCCAAAGGTATTGGAAACCAAACCAACAGAATAATTGAACTAAAGAAACAGTCCAAAAGGCTTTAGGTGCTTTCTTCAAAAGTTTAACGAAACTTTCTGATTCTTCATTATCTTCAGCCGCAATTCCATGATATAAAGCATAAGTATCTGGATCATATTCTTTAACCTTGGAAATTGTTAAAGCACTTGTTATAACTAGAAGCGCAGCTCCAATGTAAAAAGCCCAAACAACAGAATTTGGAACAACCCCTTTAGCTGCAGTATTAGAAACACCAAATAGGGTTAATAAAAATGGGAAAATTGCAGCTAACACAGCTCCGGTATTAGATAAGAAGGATTGGATTCCATACGCATAGCTTTTTTGGTCATCATTGACCATGTCACCAACCATCATCTTAAATGGTTGCATAGCCACGTTTGATGATAAGTCAAGTAACGCAACGGTAAGCGCCCCAAACCATAAGGCTGCAAGCGAACCATAACCAAAGCCAAAACTACCAGAATTAGGTAAAAGCATCATTACAATTACAGCTATGATTGCCCCTAATAAGAGATAAGGTAAACGTCGTCCCCCTAACTTGGGTAACCAAGTTTTATCAGAATATTTTCCAACAAGCGGTTGCACAATTAAACCAGCAAGTGGTGGTAAAATAAAGAACCAACCTAAATTATTGGGATCAGCCCCCAATGTTTGGAAAATCCGACTCATTTGTGATGATTGTAAAGCAAAGGCCGTTTGAACCCCTAAATAACCAAAACTAATCATCCAAATCTTACTGCTTGCAAGAGTTGGCAACCCATTTGTAGGCTTTTCGCCAACGTTTGCATTGTGATGTGTATTCATAGTCATCTAAAAAACCCCCTTCAAAAAATAGCAACGCTTAAAAAGTAAACGCTTTCTTTTCTACAACTAAATATTACCACCCCATGCAAACGTTTGCAATAGTTTTTGCAAAAAAAGTTGCATTTCTGCAAAAATTTTTCGCAACAGTCATGCAACTACTTGAATTGAGATGATTCTCTTTCAATAATTTTATGAGGTACGATAACTGAATTTTGCTTAAGTTTCAAAAGCTTATCTTCCCAGTTAATCACCAAAGCCGCTGCTTCTAACCCTAAAAAACGTGGGAAAATATCCACTGACGTCAACGGCGGATTAGAAATTTGGGCAAAAATTGAATTATTAAAGCCTAAAATTCCATATTTTTCACTAGCTACTTGTCTTTGAACATCCAAGGCTAATAAATCATCACTAGCAATAAAGGCATCAACATTGGGATTTTCTTTTAAAAATTTTTGAACTAAGCCTTGATTTTTTTGAGGATTAGTCGAATTAAGTTTTAAAGCCGTATCTTCTAAACCTTTAACTCGCATAGCTCTTTGATAACCCAAATAGCGGTCATTTTGAACAATTTCCATTAAATTAGAATAAACAAAAGTCGGATTAGTGTAACCTTTTTCAAACAGGTACTCAGTTGCATCTGATCCCGCTTTGATATTGTCATTATCAACAAAGTAAACACTATTTTCTCCCAATTCATAAGGTGTTCCAATCACTACATAGCGTAGATTTTTTTGACTCTTAATATAATTTAAAATTGGGTCATTAGCCACTGAGTAGGCAAAGATAAAACAAGTCACTTGCCCTTGCTCAATCAACATTTTAGTATTTTTTAAAAGCTCTTGGTCATTTACTCCAGATGCTACTGTGAGCATATAGCCATGGGCATTGCAAATTTCTGAAATTCCTTGAATAATTTGGATAAAAAATGGGTTATCACTAACATCTGCTTGGTTAGCAGGTAAGATAACTCCCACTAAATTATTACTCTTATTAGCAAGGTTTTGAGCTGTAAAACTGGGAGAATAATTTAATTCTTCCATAGCAGCTCGCACTTTTTTCTTAGTCGCTTCACTAATCAAGGGACTATCATGCATTGCTCTGGAGACCGTTGAAGGTGCCATTCCCACGAGCTTAGCTACATCTTTAATCGTCGCCATCGCCATCATCCTTTCAATATCATTTAGCTGAAACTTTTTCTATTTTATTGTACCAAAAATATGCCTTGATACTAATCTAAATCCAATTATTCTTGGCAAACTTTGATAAAGGATGGTTGTGTCATCACAATCCTGCTTACGACAGACCGTTTAAGACGGTGGTCAGTTACATGACAATGTGAAAAATACCGCTCACGAACTTAGCCAAAGTTATCTGGAGCGATTTTTTGGACTCTTTACGAAAAGCTGTGGAATAATTTTAAACTACTTTGGATGCAACGACACCCACAGCCACAATCATTTGAAGAATTAAAGAGACTGATTGACGAAGGTGTAAAATATTTCAATACAAAACTTATGCATCAAAAAAACGGTCTGACTGCAGAAAAATTCCGCAATCAGACCGCATAGTCTATTTTATATATTTAAATTGTATATTTAACAGGACATAGTGCCAAAAATCCTAGGCTTAGATCTTATTTATTAATCTTAGTACCAACCATGTGATTGCCAGAATGACTTAGCACCTTGCCATGAACCATAACGTTGTTGCACGTATTGTTGAGCAACACGTTCTTGGTTAGCAGCTGAGTAATCACCATTTAAGTATGATGATGATAATTGGTATTTACCGATGTATTGACCGTTACGTGCAGTGTATGAACCACCTGATTCTTTGTTAGCGATCCATGCACGGGCTTCGTCTTCGCTACCACCTAATGAAGCTGCTTGGTAGTTGTTGTTAGCAGCTACTGATTGTGTAGATGTAGTTGTACCAGCATTGTAGCTATAGTTATTGTTAGTGTTATTATTGTAGCTGTTGTTAGCTGTTACGTTTTGGTAACCAGCGTTGTATGAAGCTACTGCTTGAGATGCACTTTGAGCTGCAGGAGCAACTTGTGTTTGTGCTTGGTTTTGTGTTTGAGTTTGGCCATTTTCACCAACTTCAAGGATTTGACCAACGTAAATTAAGTTAACGTCTGCAAGGTTGTTTAACACACGGATTTGTTCAACAGTTGTGTTATGTTCAAGGGCGATTTTTGAAACAGTATCACCTGCTTGAACTGTTACTTGATCGGCGTTTGCTGCAACGGCTCCGGCTGTAAGGAATCCGGCTGCGGCTCCAACTGTGGCTAATGCTTTTTTAAATTTCATAAAGTATATTCACTCCTATATTTGTGTTTCTAATATCTATTGACGCTTGATGCGTTTTTCATTTCATGATTCCTATCGAATCAACACTATGTATTATAGGGGTTCAATGTTTCAAGGGTATTCCAGCCAAGTTAATAAATCCGTGATTTTTGTAATCATTATGACATTTTGTTGCAATTGTAATATACTTTTTGTCTAAAACGACCGGTGATTCCCGTTATATCAGTAATAATTGGAATTCTTAAGTTTATAACAATCGCCTTTATTTGAGCTAATTTTTTTCGAATTTTCTTGCAAAAAATTCTGATTTTTTTTGATTAATCCCCAATTTTCTAGATTTTTTGCCAATTTTTCCTTATTTTTGCGATTTTTGTAACATTGAAGTAAAGATGTCATTTTATTAGATAAAATAATTGAGGTATCAGTATACTTTCAATTGCTTCTTCAAAAGAAGTTTAAATTTTCTAAAGCCGTAGCGCTGATTTTCCCGCGTGTAACTGCTGACGTCATGATTACTGTGCTAAATCCCGTCAAATTTTGAATGTATTGCATACCAAATGTGCTTTATAATGAGATTTCATCATTTCCTAAGTATTCGTAGTAATCGAGTGGATTGATGAATAACAACACTAATGGTATTATTTAGATGAACGAGGAAAACTAATAATTGAGGTGGTTGAAGATGAAACTTAATACAGGTAAACCATATTCAGGTAAAAAATGGAACGGTGCTAATTTTATAAGCCTTAAGAAACATAAACCGTTAAAACATTCTCCCGAATATAAAGTGAATGCTATTAAATTTCTGAATGAGCTATATGGCAAAGAAATGTCCGAAGAAGAAATACCTGAAGAATTAAGGTTAACGGAAGAGGAAAAGAAGAAATTAAGAAACCATTAGATTCAGTAGTTATGCTAACGGCTCTATTTACAGTGAAAGTTATCGGCTTGGCTAGTTTGTATCGCTTTAATGGTTTTAATCTCAGTAGCGATAATTTTCCCGCGTGTAACTGTTGATGTTATGATTACTGTGCTAAATCGCATGAAATTTTAAATGTATTACATACCAAATGTGCTTTATAATGAGATTTCGGCATTTCCTAAGTATTCGTAGTAATCGAGTTGATTGATGAATAACAACACTAACGGTATTATTTAGATGAACGAGGAAAAACAATAATTGAGGTGGTTGAAGATGAAACTTAATACAGGTAAACCATATTCAGGTAAAAAATGGAACGGTGCTTATTTTATAAACCTTGAGAAAAATAAACCGTTAAAACAACATTCTACCGAATATAAAGTGAATGCTATTAAAATTCTAAATGAGCTATATGGCAAAGAATTGTCCGAAGAAGAAATACCTGAAGGATTAAGGTTAACGGAAGAGGAAAAGAAGAAATTAAGAAACCATTAGATTTAGTAGTTATGCTAACGGCTCTATTTACAGTGAAAGTTATCGGCTTGGCTAGTTTGTATCGCTTTAATGGTTTTAATCTCAGTAGCGATTGTTTTTTAAGAAACAATCGAATGGAGATTGATATGTTTGAAACAAAATACGAAGAGTTAAAACGACAAATCGATAAGCTTGATTTGTCGTTTATTTCAATTTGTCGTTTATTTCAAAGTCTTTTTCAATTTTTTCCATTCATGCGTAAAATATACTTTTTCTAATATAGCAGTATTTATTTTGTATCTTTTTTCCACAACTCCTGTAAACCGAGAAAAAAGGCATAAAAAAGACGGCTATTTCTAGTCGTCTAAAATATTGATTTTCTTTTCAAAAAAATCATGTATAATTTTCTCAAATATTTCTTTTTCATTATCATAATCAATAAAATCTCGCTTCATTGCGGACTCTGAAACTTTTTCATCGCTCATTGAATATTTTGAAGTAATATAGGTAGCGAAATCGAATTCAACTGTTAAATTATTAAAATCTCGTTCTTTTTTTCTTAGATATTCAACACCAAAAATATTTAATTCTTCAACTTGTTCATCATCCAACATCTCTAAACACCATCTTTTTTCTATTGAATACAACAACGTATCCTAATTTTTCCTGTATTCCACCATCAAATCCGTTTCGCTTTTAATCAAGCTTCCTATAGCCTTGCTTGCTTCTACCAAATCAAATAACTTTGCATTATTATTCATTGTAGCATATACAGTAGTATAACTATCTTTATTATATCCATTAATATCAGATTTTGAATTTCCAAAATAGATACCTTTCCCCATACACTTGTTATAGAATTTTCTCGTTCTTTTAACAGATGCCGCATATGTCAACATTTGTAAAGTTTGATAGAATTGTCTGTAACATAAAATTTTTTGAACGTAAAATATTGGTATCTGGAATTTCTCCATTTTCATAACAATTTTAGTGGCTTTTTCTGCCTCAACGGCGATTGATTTTTTCATCACTTTCATAATTTCTCCTTAATTTCTCCTTTTCCTCTTCCGTTAACCTTAATGCTTCAGGTATTTCTTCTTCGGACATTTCTTTGCCATGTAGCTCATTCAGAAATTTAATAGCATTCACTTTATATTCGGGAGAATGTTTAAGTGGCTTAAGTTTTTTCATAGTTTCAATATCAGCATCATACCATCTTCTGTCAGAATAAGGTTTTTTATTCATTTTCTACTACCTCCATAATCGGAACGAATTTGTTATCTGAGCGATCCTCTAAGAAATATTTTACGACTTTAAATGATGATTTTCTAGCAAATAAAACTTCCTGTTCTTCAGTTTCATCATACTTTCCTAATACAGCCCCTGAATGACTATTTAATATTACAATTATAAGATCATCATCACGATTGTAAATTTCTGGTGAAATAGAAAATTATCCTAAATCCTCTAATATTCCTGTTCTTACCACTTGAGCAGTGAATTCTCTAACATCAAATCCCCAACCATTACTGTAGGAACGGTAAAGAGGAAGTTTATTAGAATACTTAGGCAATTTATCAATCGCATTATCTAAGTTCATAACTAAATTTCTTTGCTCTTCACTAAATATTTCTGTATTACGTAAAGCGTAGTTAATTTTATAAGACTCCGAACTTTTATAACTTACTATTGCTCCTATTTCATTTCACCCCAATAAGCACTGATTGCACATCTACAATTGGGATGAGCCGGCAAATAAGGGACATCATCCACTTTATAAACACTTTGGCTGTAACCAGTACGCGATTGCCATACAGGTATCGCACGTAAGTATATCAAACAAACCAACTTCCAGGTCAAATATCATTTTAAGAATACAAAAAAGACTAGAAATAAATTCTAGTCTTTCATTAATTAAGGAGAATAAGAGCGTCCCATTGCTTTTTTTAGCTTTTTTACGCTTGTTCAACTCTCATATATTAATGTTCTAGTTTCTATGTTAATTTACGTCCTGTTAAAAATTGTGTCAATTTGTGTGTCAACGAAAAAGGAGCTTGCAATTAAATCACAAGCTCCTTTTTTTATGGGCTATGAATATAACACCTTTGCAGGCGATATCGTTATGATTAGTATACCATATCTAATCACTTGCTGTCATCATTCGTAATCATTTGAATAAAAAATAAAACCCCTACGTGCGAGTATCCAAATGAATCTCTGCGTAGGGGGATTGATCTGTTGATTATTATAACATAGATTTTCTTTCTTGTATTAATTGAAGCAAGTCTTCTAAATCTTTTTCCGTCGCAAAATCACGGATAAATTTTTTAGCCATAGCTCTGTAAGTATAAATTTTCTTTTTTTCTTTATTTGCTTCGTCCCATTTTTTATTTGCACGTTTTCTTGCTTCTGATAATTCTGCCATTATTTTCCTACCACCTTTAAAATAATCCATAAAATTAGATTTATAACCAACAATAATCCAGCTATATAAAAAATGATATTTCTACTTTTTTCCAAAATAGCGATTATTTTTTTCATTTTCTGTTTCTCCTTTTCGCTTTATTATGATACGATAAAGGTGAGAAAGGGTGCCAACCTTCCTCACCTAAGCTACTATTTGAGTAGTTCTAAGAATCGTTTGATTTGAGTTATTATCCATTCAATTGATTGGCCGATAGTCGCGATACCTATTATTGACTGACCAATCAGTATAATAACTTTTAAAACAAGCGGTTCTTTTTTTCGTTTTCTTGGTGGCATTTATCTCACCTCCTTACATATATTATAATACACTATATATAGTGTATAGTCGACAGTTTTAACAAAAATTTTTAAAAAATACGGTGGGTTTTTATCCGATTCAGTAGGTGTTCAGTAGATTTTTGAGCAAATAAAAAAGACTCACTCTAAAAAGAGTGAGTCCATGTGTTCTGAATACTTTATATAAATTTTTTTCTTATTTAAATGTCCCGAATGGATTTCCTTTTATTTTCCTCCTAAAATTTGTACTAAAAAAACACCTACCATTTGGCAGATGTTTAAATGTAATTTAATTTTTTCATAACCTTTATAATGAGTTTTTTAAGACGTTCTTTTTTTTCATCATTTAAACCATTTACTACACCAATGTCATAAATGTCAGAAGTAGAATCCCATAAATAAATCAAGTAGTCATCAAGCCCTTCAATTTCATCCTGCATTTCAGTCAATTTTACCAACGGTTTTCCGTTTTGATCGCAAAACAAATTAATAGCCCCACTCACTATTTCTTCAATTTGAAAAGCGGTTAATTTACTTAATTTATTTTTTAAATCAATCATCTAAAATCACCAACTTTCCACGATTAAACAATACTATATATCCTAGTTTTTGATTTATAAATCCATCAATTCCAACGTCCATAGCTATCATAGACCAAATTACTTGACTAGTATTATTGCCTAGTTCTACAATACCAGCTTTTTTGATGTCAATGCCTGAATTTCTTACAATTTCTGATACCTTTTCCCTATCTACTAGAATTATATCATCTCTTAAAGTTGCCGTAACTAATTCATGATTTCCATCCCTATTGTACCCGCCGATTTCTATGTTACCAAAGTATATCCCTCATTTAAGATATAATTATTTCACGTCCCCCCTGTATAACATAGGGCTTTTATATAGAAGATTCACTTTAGCGTGTGTCTTTTTTGTAAATAACCCCCTACGTGCGAGTATCCAAATGAATCTCTGCGTAGGGGGATTGATCTGTTGATCATTATAACATAGATTTTCTCTCTTCTATTAACTGAAGTAATTCTTCTAAATCTTTTTCCGTCGCAAAATCACGGATAAATTTTTTAGCTTGTGCACGATATCGGTATATTTTTTGCTTTTCCTTGTTTGCTTCTTTCCATTTTTGATTAGCTTTCTTTTGTGCGTCTGATGTTACCATATTATTTTTCTCTTCTATTTAAAATATTTTTTAACTTTTTCTTTTCCCTATTCTCTAAAAATCTAATAAAGTATGAGATTAATAATAGGGTAAAAAATATGATCAATAAAAATTTCATGATTGTTTATGTTATAACTAGGACTGTACAAAAACAAGAGGAATTTCTTACCCTTGCGTCAGATTATCGTTTTCTGTGTTTTATTCTACTTTTACGATTTTCTGACTTGTTCAACTCTTGCCTTAACTTTTTAATTTCTAAGTAGTTTTTGTAATGCTTCAAACTTTCATCAACTACTTTATCAGCAATTAGAAAAGTTAGGGCTATTTTTTCGACGTCTCAATTTATAACGTTTTTCCTTTCCTTAAGTATGTTTTTATTGTATACTTCTTAACCGATAATAAAAATAGTTTTTGATTAAAATTTCAAATAAATACGAGTATTTTATTAGCTAATACGGTAGCTGTTCAGTAGATTTTTATGTAAATAAAAAGCCGCTTTCAAAATAGAAAGCGGACAAGTATATAAACCCACAACAACGAGCTAGAACGACTAAAAGCTACTAGCATTTAATTTAATTCACAGACTTATTCTAATCTAAGGTAACCTAAATTACAGTTTTTTATGTACCAGCGGGTACGACCCCTATTGTGTGAATTAAATTAAGTTTTGGACGCTAGTAACTATTTCTTCTTATTAGACTACACTCTTAGCCACTACTAAAGCAACCGGAGCGTAAGCGACCAATACATCAAAAAGTGTATGGTGCACGTAACTAACTATTCTCCTTTCTAATCCGGAAATATAAGACATATTCGTGCTTCCGTCCTATGTATTCTGGGCCCCAGATTGTGTTTGTAACCTAAAAGGTTACCGAGTAAGTATACATCAAATTGTTAATAAATTTAATAAAGTAAAAAAGCCCGCTTCCTTAAACGGAAACGAGCAAATGTTAATATTTTTCTTTTAAATGTGTCGTAAGCAATTACCTTGTGGATCTCTAACAGCAATGTAGCCATATTGACCATTAGAGCGTGGTTGTCTTAAATAATTGAATCCATTTGTCTTATCATACGCATCATACTTGATTTCACTTCCGTTGCCTAAAACAGAAATCACACTTGAACTTGGACTGGCTCCTCATCTTAAATATAACGGTCCTTTAGTCACTTTAAATGCAGTTTTCTCTTTAGTCCTTGTCACTCCTAAATCATCAGTCCATTTATCCTTAGTTATTGTTTCAATTCAACATTACCACTTGCCTTATTCGTGGTTAGAATTTCAATATCAGACTTCTTGACCCACGACACGATATCAGCAAGTAATACCTTATCTCCGGATACTTGCAAGACTTCGTGCGGTTGTCCTTTGACAAAATTTGGAATTGCTTGGCCAGTCGCGTAGTTCTTACTGCTAAAGTTTATCTTAACCGTATATCCAGCTTTAATATCAGATTTAGAAGTATTATCAGCAACAAACTTTGTTTTAAGCCATTCTTTTTAATTTCTGCTTTGAGTATTTTAGCAGCTTCTTCTTTTAGTGCATTTATTCGCTCACCTCCGAATTATTCTTTTTGAATAACGTTGACTATTTTTTTATTTTTTTTGAATAATTATTTTAAAAAAGTTATTCTAACTGTATAATCTAATGTATAAGATTTGATTAAGGAATGTGAAATTATGGAAATTGACGCAAAATTTATTGGAAAAAAACTAAGTGAACTTAGGATTAAAAAAGGCTTAAACAAAACCCAGGTAGCAGACAAGCTTGGTGTTAACATGCAGAGTTATGCCAACTGGGAAAACGGCAATAAATCGCCTTCGCTTAAAGCAATTAGAAATTTAGCGCATTTCTACAATGTTTCTATTGATTACTTAATTGGTGATGAAAGTAAAAGCAATACAAAATTCTCACCGCTAGAAGCGTTAAAGCATACATATTCCGCAGACGGTAAGCCGGTTCCTGCCGAAGATTTAGAAACACTTGCAAGGATAATCGAAACAACCATACGATCTAAAAATACTGAAGACTAGATTGAACCGAATACAACAACAAACATCATCTATATATGGATAATCCAGACGAAGTCGTCAAATAATTAGCCGATAATCTTGGAATTCATGTTGTCGGCGCCGAAATGAAAGGTTTTGGTTTATTTAACTCTGATAACAATATCATCTTATATAATGAGAAGCTTGAACCGATTACGAAGCGAATCGTTTTATGATCAGATTCGAAGTGGAAAATTATATCGATGAAGTCGGCATAGATAATTTCGTAATCGAGCATTTTATGGAAAAATACGATTTTCCTAAAGATTTTAAACCATTTGTAAAAAGAATCATAAAGCAAGCGATAAAAATAAAGTGAAAATAGAAAGGATTTTAATATGAAGAAATTAAAAAATTTTATAGTCAGGTATGCCATTTTTAATGTGGTTATGATTATCGGAGTCGTAATTGATGGTTTACTTGGTAATTTAGATGAAAATAAAAATTCGCAACCATTCTTTTCGGCCATTTTTATGATAATTGGAATTCTAGTTGCAATTTATTGGAATGCTATCTCTCCTAAACAATTTCAGTTGAAAAGGTCTTCGAAAGATTTAGAAAAGAAAGAAAATGAAATTAAGCAGCTTTTAACGCTTCAACAAATGAAGCCATTAGAATTAGAGCAATTAATTTTAACTAAAAAAGCGGAATTGGAAGAAGAACAAAATAAAATCGATTCTGTAAAAGAAGACATCAAATTAGCTTCTGAAAAAGAATGGAAAAAATATAATACCAAGATAGATGAAAAGAAAAAAGAGCTAGCTTCTATAAAAGAAGAAGTTAGAATCGCTAAAGAAAAAGAAATTGAGAAATACAATCTTCAACTTTCGTCTAAGCAAGTTGAGCTAAATCAATACGAAAAAATAATGGCTGAAGTTCAAAAAACTATCGACTCAAAGAAGTCTATGCTTAACGAAATTGAAAGCGATTTAAGTAAATACGGCGAAAAAACTTCATTAAAAGAAAGCATTGAAAAAGATAAGCTTGAAATTTTTGAATTACAAGGAAAAATTGAAGAATTGAAAAACCAAATCATCTCTTATGACGATCAGGTTAATATCGAAAGCTTCGGATTATATAATCCGCACTACTCTTTCACATCATCAGTTGAATATAAACAAAAATTAGATGATGTTCGTCAGTTACAAAAATCTCTAATTAAAGATGGAACTGCTGGAGTTATTACTGAAAAATTACTTTTCAACAATTCACTAGCTGAAGGTCAAAAAGTTCAAAATCAAAATATTAAACAACTAATTCGAACTTTTAACATTGAATGCGAAGCTGCTATTAATAAAGTAACGCTATCTAATATGGAGCGAATAGAAACTAGAATTAATCGTTCGTTTGAAACTCTTAATAAGTTGAACGAAGGAAATTTAATCAAACTATCTCCTACGTATTTAAGATTGAAGATTGATGAATTGCACTTAGCTTTTGAATACGAGCAAAAGAAAGCTGAAGAAAAAGAAATTCTTCGCGAACAACGTGAAAAAGAAAAAGAAGAACGTAAAGCGCAAGCGGAAATTGCACGTCAAAGAAAAGCTGTTGAAAAAGAACGTAAGAAACAAGCTGAGCACTTTAAACAAGCTGAAGCTCTTCTTAAAGAAAAAATGGAAAATCTCACAGATAATAATGATGAGAAATATAAATCATTGCAAGCTGAAGTTGCTAAACTTAAAGCTCAATTAGCCGAACTTGATGAAAAAGAAGCCAGTCTTGATTATAGAGAAAACCACTCTACTGCCGGATATGTATATATCATTTCAAACATTGGTGCATTTGGTAAGAATGTATTTAAGATTGGTGTTACTCGTCGACTCGAACCACTAGCTCGAATTAAAGAGTTAAGTAGTGCATCTGTTCCATTTAGCTTTGATGTTCACGCGTTAATCTTTAGTGATGATGCTTACAAACTTGAAACTGACTTACACAACTACTTCGATAAATATCGAGTTAACAAGGTAAATAATCGTAAGGAATTCTTTGGAATTACGATAGATCAGGTTAAAGAAGCGCTTAATAAATACTATAATCAAACATTTGAGTTCACCGAAATTCCTGAAGCTGAAGAATATCGTAAATCTTTAGAAATAAGCGGACAAGAAAATTTGAATTCTGCAGTTGAATTAAATAATTAATTAAAATAACCACTGAATTCGGTGGTTATTTTAATTAGGAGGTTAATTTATGGAAAGCATAACTAAAAGTCACGGCGCTTATCGTGCTAGAATTGATTGGTATGACGATGACGGTAAACGGCACTTCAAATCCAAATCCGGATTTAAAACTAAAGCTGACGTTCCGTTCGCCTACTATTTCAGCGAATGGTTTAGCATTTATGAAGAAACTTTAGAAAAATTGGATATTAAAAAAAGCGATAATTTTATGAATTATCGCTTTTTGTGTCAACAAGGGCAAACAAATCAACTTCCTGATCATACATCATTTTAAGAATACAAAAAAAGACTAGAAATAAATTCTAGTCTTTCATTAACTAAGGAGGATAAGAGATTCGAACTCTTGCGCGGTTTGACCCGCCTGACGGTTTTCAAGACCGTTCCCTTCAGCCAGACTTGGGTAATCCTCCATAATATTTAATTGCTCTTCTTCCGAAGAAATCGGGAAGACAGGATTCGAACCTGCGACCCCTTGGTCCCAAACCAAGTGCTCTACCAAGCTGAGCTACTTCCCGAAAAATGCACCCAGCAGGAGTCGAACCTGCAACCTTCTGATTCGTAGTCAGACACTCTATCCAGTTGCGCTATGGGTGCATATTTATTTAATTTGTTGTCATCTCAACAACAAATATTAGTATACTAGAATATTTATTCTAATGCAAGGATTTTTATAAAAAAAATCGACTTTTTTGAAAAATTTTTCAAAAAGTCGATTTCTATTAATTAATCTACGATAACGTATGATTTGATTGTCTTACGATCAGCCATATCCTTGTATGCTTGATCAATTTCATCTAAGCTGTATGTTTGTGTAAAGACACGTCCTGGGTTAATTTCACCCTTTAAGACAGCATCTAAAAGAACATTTTTAACGTGAGTAGTTACACTTGCAGAACCACCAGCAACTTGAATATTATGGCTAAATAATTCCCACAAGTTTAGATTATCTTCGTGAGGTACCCCAACATATCCTAAGCGGCCACCACTACGTAAGACCCCGACAGCTTGTTCAAAGGCAGCTTGCTTACCAACACATTCAAGTGCTGCATCGGCTGGTCCTCCAAGAATTTCACGAACTTTAGCGATTCCTTCTTCACCACGTTCTTCAACAATATCAGTTGCGCCTGATTCAAGGGCTAATTTTTGGCGATCTTCATGACGACTCATTAACACGATTCTTGAAGCTCCCATCATTTTAGCGGCGATTACTGCTGATTGACCAACAGCGCCATCACCGATAACAACAACCTTATCGCCTTTTTTTACACGAGCACAAAAGGCAGCGTGGTATCCTGTAGCCATAACATCAGCTAATGTTAATAATGACTTCATCATTTCTTCTGAGTAATCTTCTGGCTTCCCAGGAACCTTAATTAATGCCCAATTAGCGTAGTGGAAACGAATATATTGTGCTTGGTAACCACCACCCCAGTTAGTTGGAGCTGGGTGATTATCACATGTTCCATCAAAGCCATCTTTACAACCGGCACATTGACCACAACCATGAGTAAATGGTGCGATTACAAAATCACCGACTTTAAGATCAGTAATTCCTTCACCGACTTCTTCAATAATCCCTAATGCTTCATGACCATCATTCATTGAGTGTGCTTGTTTATGGTCACCTTCTTTATATGACCATAAATCAGAACCGCACACGCATGTACGAATAACTTTAATTAAAACATCATCTGGCGCTTGAATTTGTGGCTTTGCAACATCTTCAACGACCATTTTTCCAGCATGTTCAAAAATTGCTGCTTTCATATAATCATTCCTTTGTTAAATTTTAAGTTTATTATAAACAAATTTTGTTATATTGACTAATAGTTATTTTAAATATCGTTATATTCAAATAATGCATATCATTTGTCACAAAGGAAATTTTCGGCTATGATAAAAATATATTCCAAAGGAGGAAATATTATGGCAAAATTATTAGAAAACAACACATTAAATGAATTACAAACTCAAGTATTTAATGAAGCAATGACATATGTCGCAACTGTTGATGAACAAGGTAACCCTCAATTAGCACCTAAAGGATCACTTAAAGTTCTTGATGACAAGCACTTAATTTTTATTGAATATTCATATGGTCACACATACGAAAACATCAAAGCTAATGGTAAAGTGGCTGCTTCAGCATGGGGCTTAGAATCAAAGAAAGCTTTCCGTGTAGAAGGTAAAGCAACTCTTCAAAAAGACACTGATTTTGCTAATGAATACCTTGCAGGTACAGGACGCGAAAATGATGTTGTTACTATCATTGAAATCGAAAGAATTTACGCATTAAACTAAATAACTAAAAAGAACACAAGAAGACATGTATTTCTTCTTGTGTTCTTTTTTATTGTCTATTTCGTCCCAGTTCAAAAAATGCCACCGCGCTAGCAGCCGCGACGTTTAATGAATCAACACCTGAACTCATCGGGATTTTAATCGTGAAGTCACTTTTATCAATGGTTGCTTCTTTCAATCCTGGTCCTTCTGAACCTAAAATAATAGCTAATTTCTCAACTGCTTGCAGTTTAGGATCATTAATAGCGATTGTGTCTTTTCTAAGAGCCATCGCAGCGATTTGATAACCTAATTCATGCAATTGGGTGATGCCCTTTTCATACCAAGTATTAGCGTCAACATAAGTCCATGGAATTTGAAAGACCGTTCCCATGCTCGCTCTTGATGATCTGCGATATAAGGGATCACTAGAATCAGTTGTAATCACAACTCCATCAATGCCTAAGGCAGCGGCTGAACGAAAAATCGCGCCGACATTTGCGGGATTAACCACATTTTCTAAGACCGCAATGCGTGGATGGTGTTTGGAGCCATTAATTACGTTCACAAATTCAGCTAAATCAGGACGCTGATTCCGTTTAAACGCGCCTAAAGCACCTCGTAAAAGATTATAGCCTTTCTTTTTTAGCTCATATAACAAAGTATCATCCAATGCGTAGATAGGTAATTCATCTAGTTGATTTGGAATCGCAGTTTGATTAAGCTGGATTTCTTGTTTTAACTCAGTTAAATCCCGTTGCATATTCTTTTCTTCAAGTAAAATCGAAAGAGGTTCATAACCCGCACGAATTGCTCTTTCAATCACTTTGGGACTTTCTACAATAAAAAGTCCTTGCTTGTCATGGTCATAGTGAAATAACTGAGCTTCATTTAATTTTGTATATACGTCTAAGTTAGGATCTGAAAAGTCTGTAATTCTAATAATGTTAGTCAACATTGTCTTAATTTCCTTTTTTTCATTTTGGATACAAAAAAAGCAGCTAACCTAAGTTAACTGCTACTTCAATATGCCGAGGACCGGAATCGAACCGGTACGGAGATCACTCTCCGCAGGATTTTAAGTCCTGTGCGTCTGCCAGTTCCGCCACCCCGGCGTAATATTGAAAAGCGGAAGACGGGATTCGAACCCGCGACCCCCAGCATGGCAAGCTGATGTTCTACCACTGAACTACTTCCGCATTATGCTGACTAGAGGATTCGAACCTCCGACCTCATCATTACTAGTGACGTGCTCTGCCAACTGAGCTAAGTCAGCGCTTCATGCGGATGAAGGGAATCGAACCCCCACATCATAAAGATACTAGAACCTAAATCTAGCGCGTCTGCCAGTTCCGCCACATCCGCATTTACACTTAATTCGTAAAACCTTATAATAATAAGGAATTGGGGTAGCTGGATTCGAACCAGCGCATGACGGTACCAAAAACCGTTGCCTTACCGCTTGGCTATACCCCAATAAAAATGGAAGGGAGTGGATTCGAACCACCGAACCCGAAGGAGCGGATTTACAGTCCGCCGCGTTTAGCCAGACTTCGCTACCCTTCCATAATGCCGACTAGAGGATTCGAACCTCCGACCCCCTGTTTACAAGACAGATGCTCTGCCAGCTGAGCTAAGTCGGCGCTTAATGCACATTATTAAAATG
>NZ_BAML01000024.1 GCF_000615845.1 Ligilactobacillus hayakitensis DSM 18933 = JCM 14209 | reverse complement strand
GGAAGAATAGTGAAAAAATTAAAGATAATCACTAGTCTATGTATTTCAGCACTTCTTTTAAGCGCATGTGGTAATTTAGGCAATGGTGGAACGACACCATCAGTTGGTTCTAACAAATCAACAAAGGGTTACCAAACAACTGGTGAAAATAATAGTAATGACTATCAAGGGGTTATCCAAGATGGACATTACAAAACAAGTCGATCACGCGGAATGGGACTAATTCAAAATGCAGATAATTTGTTAAATTTGAAGAGTTTTGAAAGTGGATTGACAACAATTTCAAAAGAACAATTCTCAACAAAACAATATGTTTTTCAAGAAGGTCAAATTCTTTCACGAGGAACAATTAATAATTGGTTAAATCGAAAATCTAAGAAAAATCCCGAAGGACTTAATCCAAGTGATAACGGTAAAAAAGGCGAAAATGAACGTAATCCAAGATATATTCAACAAATTGAAGAACAAGATTACATGAAACAAACTAACGGAAAACTCCAATTAGCAGGGATGACAATTGGAATTGGGATGAACAAAAAAGATTATTATCAAAAAGAAAAATACGGCGCAACCTTTGAAACGGAAATTTCAAAAGAAACACGTGTAGCGGAAGGTAAAAAGGCAGCTCAAAAGGTGCTTCAACGCGTTCGCAGTAAAGTTGGTAATAATATTCCTATTGTAATTGCAATGTTTGAACAATCGCCTAAGGATAGTTTAGTTGGGGGCTCATTTTACGCTTATACAGTAAGTAAAAGTGGAACAGATATTGGCACTTGGAATGAAACGAATATTAAGAGCTATGTCTTTCCAGCAACTGAAGATAATGCGGTGCCAAATGATAATGATGAAACCTCATTTGAAAACTTCCAAAAACAAGTTCGAAACTTCTTCCCTAACATTTCAAATGTAACGGGGCAAGGACAGTACAAAGATAAAGAATTGCAAGGGATGAGCGTTACGATTACGACTCAATTCTACAGTCAAACTGAAATTACCAGTTTCACTCAATTTGTAGCCCAAGCAGCTAAGTCTTACTTGCCAGGGGGAATTCCATTGGATATCCGAATTAACGGAAGTAATGGGGAAACACAAGCATTTGTTTCAACAAATGGTTCTAAAGGTAGCGGCTATTACACCCATGTATTTAGCAGTTACTAATGTTAAAAATTGAGTTTGGAACGTTTTCTATGCTAGAATACTTAATGAAATCATGTAAAGAAAGAAGGAAATACGATGGCAATCAGTGCAAATGAAGTTAAGCACGTTGCAGGTTTGGCTAAACTTGCTTTCAGTGACGAAGAATTAGAAAAGTTCACTGGACAAATGGATGAAATTATCAAGATGGTACAACAACTTGAAGAAGTAGATACAACTGATGTTCCAGTAACAATGCACGTAACCGATGCAGTTAATCGCATGCGTGAAGACGTTGCACAAAAAGGAATGGACCGCGATTTATTAATGAAAAACGTACCAGAAAGTCAAGATGGGTACGTTAAGGTGCCAGCAATTCTTGATGGAAGTGAGGAAGAATAATGGATTACTTTAAAAATGATATTGCTAGTCTTCACGATGGCTTAGTGAAAAAAGAATATAGTGTTGAAGAATTAACTAAATCAACATTTGAAAACATCAAGAAAACTGATGCAAAAATTGAAGCTTTCTTAACTTTAAATGAACAAGCAGCTCTTAAACAAGCGCAAGCAATTGATGATCGCGGAGTGGATGCTAATAATTTGTTAGATGGTCTTGCAATCGGGATTAAAGATAACATTGTAACGAAAGACTTAAAGACAACTGCCGCTTCAAAGATGCTTGAAAACTTTATGCCAATTTACAACGCAACTGTAATGGATAAGTTAAATGAAGCAGGGATGATTAATGTTGGTAAATTAAACATGGACGAATTTGCCATGGGTGGTTCAACTGAACATTCAGCTTTTAAGAAAACTAAAAATGCTTGGGATCAAACTAAAGTTCCAGGTGGTTCATCTGGTGGTTCTGCTGCAGCCGTTGCTTCAGGTCAAGTAATTGCCTCATTAGGTTCAGATACTGGTGGTTCAATCCGCCAACCAGCCGCATTTAACGGGATTGTTGGGGTAAAACCAACCTACGGTCGTGTTTCTCGTTATGGTTTAATTGCGTTTGCTTCAAGTTTAGATCAAATTGGACCTTTAACTCGTACAGTTAAGGATAATGCCTTAGTGCTTAATGCAATTGCTGGTCAAGACTCACATGACTTTACATCATCAGCCCAAGCAGTGCCTGACTTTACTGAAGGAATTGCTGATGGCGTTAAAGGAATGAAGATTGCGGTTCCTAAAGAATTCATGGGCGAAGGGGTGCAACCAGAAGTTCGTGAAGCAGTTAAAAATGCTATTGCTACTTTTGAAAAATTAGGTGCAACTGTAGATGAAGTTTCACTTCCACACAGCAAGTATGGGGTACCAGTTTACTACATCATGGCATCTTCTGAAGCTTCATCAAACTTACAACGTTTTGATGGAATTCGTTATGGTTTCCGTGCTAAAGATGTTAAGAATCTTGAAGACGTGTATGTACGTACTCGTTCAGAAGGATTTGGTGATGAAGTTAAACGTCGTATCATGTTAGGGACATTTTCACTTTCAGCTGGTTCATATGATGCCTTCTTCAAGAAAGCTGCCCAAGTTCGTACATTAATTTGCCAAGATTTCGCAAATGTTTTTGCAGATTACGATTTAATTTTAGGACCAACTGCTCCAACAGTTGCCTTTGGAATTGGTGAAGAATTAAATGATCCATTGACAATGTACTTAAATGATATTTTAACAATCCCAGTAAACTTAGCTGGATTACCAGGAATGTCACTTCCTGCTGGCTTTGCCAATGGCTTACCAATTGGTTTACAATTGATTGCTAATGCTTATGATGAAAAGACAATGTATAAAGCTGGTTATGCCTTTGAACAAGCGACAGATTTCCATAAACAAACACCTAAGATTGGAGGTCAAAATTAATGAACTTTGAAACAACAGTTGGTTTAGAAGTCCACATTGAAATGAAAACTAACTCTAAAGCATATTCTCCTGCACCAGTACAATACGGTGCCGAACAAAATACGAACACCAACGTAATTGATTGGGGATATCCTGGGGTTTTACCAGAAGTTAATAAGGGTGCATTAGAATTCGGGATGAGAGCAGCCCTTGCATTAAACTGTGAAATTACCAAAGATATTCACTTTGATCGTAAAAACTACTTCTATCCTGATAATCCTAAGGCTTACCAAATTACCCAAGCACAAACACCAATTGGTCGTAATGGTTGGTTAGAAATTGAATTAGAAGATGGTACTAAGAAAAAGATTGGTATTAAAGAAATGCACATCGAAGAAGATGCTGGTAAAAACAGTCACAATCCAGATGGATACTCATACGTTGACTTAAACCGTCAAGGAACTCCATTGATTGAAATTGTTGCTGAACCAGATTTGAAGAGTGCAGACGAAGCTCACGCATACCTTACTCGTTTACGTCAAATTATCCAATTTACCGGTGTATCTGACGTGAAGATGGAAGAAGGTTCAATGCGTGCTGACGTTAACGTTTCTGTTGCACCAATTGGTTCAGATAAAAAAGGTGTTCGTACAGAAATGAAGAACTTAAACTCATTTGATCATGTCCGTAAAGGGATTTTATACGAAGCTAAACGCCAAGAAAAATTATTATTATCAGGTGGCGAAGTTGAACAAGAAACACGTCGTTTTGACGTTCCATCAGGTGAAACAATCTTAATGCGTTCTAAAGAAGAAGCAAACGACTATCGTTACTTCCCAGAACCAGATTTACCACCAATCCACATTGATGACGAATGGATTAAAGAAGTTGAAGCTTCAATTCCTGAAATGCCAGATGCACGCCGGAAGCGTTATACAGATAATTGGGGAATTCCAGCTTATGACGCAGGAGTGCTAACTCAAACTAAAGAAATGTCAGACTTTTATGATGCAACAGTTGCTGCAGGCGCTGATCCTAAATTAGCTGCTAACTGGTTGATGGGTGAAGTAAATGCATACTTGAATTCTAAGCAAGTTGAATTACAAGATACTGCATTGACACCAGAACACTTGGCAACAATGATTCAATTAATTGAAGATGAAACAATTTCTTCTAAGATTGCTAAGAAAGTATTCCAAGAAATTATTAAAAATGATACTGAACCTAAAGCTTGGGTTGAATCAAAAGGCATGGTACAATTATCAGATCCATCACAATTACAACCAATCATTGATGAAGTTTTGGATAACAATGAACAATCAATCGAAGACTTTAAGAATGGTAAAGACCGTGCTGTTGGATTCTTAGTTGGTCAAATCATGCAAAAAACTCGTGGAATGGCTAACCCTAAGATGGTTAATAAATTATTGATGGCTAGCTTAAATCAACGTTAATTAAGTGAGGAAGCAATCATGCAAAAAAGATGTCGAATTATTTATAATCCAACTTCTGGTCGTGAAGCATTAAAGCGTGATTTAGTTGATATTTTAAATATTTTAGAAGGTGCAGGCTATGAAACAAGCGCATATGCTACGACGCCTGAAGAAAATTCCGCTCAAAATGAAGCTAAGCGTGCGGCCCAAGCCGGTTTTGATTTAATTGTTGCTGCCGGTGGTGATGGCACAATTAATGAAGTTGTAAACGGAATTGCCGGATTAAAGAAGCGGCCTAAGTTAGGTATCATTCCAGCGGGGACAACGAATGATTACGCACGAGCTTTACGAATTCCGCGTGAAAGCCCAGTTGAAGCTGCCAAAGTTATTGCGGCTGGCAAGAGTGTTAAGATTGATATTGGCCAAGCCAATGAAAAGTATTTTGTAAATATTGCTGGGGTGGGCTTTTAACTGAGCTTACGTATAGTGTCCCTTCGCAATTAAAATCTTTATTTGGTTACCTTGCATATTTAGCTAAGGGTGCAGAAATGTTACCACGAATGAAAGCTGTTAACATGCATCTTGAATATGATGAAGGGGTTTATGAAGGCAAAGCTCAATGTTTTTAGTAGCATTAACTAACTCAATTGGTGGTTTTGAACAAATTGTTCCGGATGCCTCACTTGATGATGGAAAATTTACAATGATTGTTGTTAAAACGGATAATTTAGTTGAAATCTTGCATCTGTTAACCCTTGTATTAAATGGGGGTAAGCATATCAATGATGATCGTATTTTATACGTTAAAACAAACAAATTGATTGCCAAACCAGTTGATAACCGCATTATGATTAATATTGACGGTGAATATGGTGGGGATGCTCCGGTTAAGTTTGTTAACTTAAAACAACATCTTGAAATTATGGCTAACACTGATGAAATTCCTAATGATGCAATTTCACGCCAAGATGAAACTGAAGATTTCCGTCGTAAATTCGTTGAAGGAGTCGAAGAAATTACTAGCGACGATATTAACGATGACGGCATTATCGGTGAAACTAAAGAATAATGATTGAAATAAGATTGAGATTTTCTCAATCTTATTTTTTATGGTAAAAGAAGGTAAAAATTAGAATATTTTAGCGAAATGAAGAGAATTTATACCAAAAAAATATTATAAATGTTAACATGATAAGAGTTAGAAAAATACGTGGAGGAAATTATGAAAAAACAGGTGCCAGTAACTAAGAATCAAAAATTAGTGGTTACAATTGAAGATTTAACATATCAAGGAATGGGGGTTGCCAAAGTTGATGGATATCCCTTATTTATTGATGGAGCTTTAGTTGGTGAAGAAGTTGAAGTTCATGTTGTTAAAGTTGGAAAAAATTTTGGTTTTGCTAAAGTAACAAACTATCTTAAAACTAGTCCTGATCGAGCATTTGATGTTGATAAAGTTTATTTACAAACAGGAATTGCGCCATTACAACATTTAACTTATCCAGCCCAACTTGAATTTAAGCGTAAATTAGTGGTGGATTTATTAAATAAAGTTCATTTAAACAATTTAACTGTTGCACCAACAATGGGAATGAAAGACCCTTATCATTATCGCAACAAGGCCCAAGTACCGGTCCGGGAAGTTAACGGTCAATTAGAAATCGGCTTTTTTAAACGGAATAGTCATGACTTTATGCCATTAGAAGATTTCTTAATTCAAGATGAAAAAATCGATGAAACTTTACTGAAAGTTCGTGATATCTTACGTGTGAGTGGGGTTAGCGCTTATGATGAAGCTAATAATACCGGGATGATTCGCCATTTAATGGTACGTCGTGGATATTACTCACATGAAATTATGGTTGTATTAGTAACACGTGTTAAGAAGGTTCCTAATCTTGACCAGATTGTTTACTTAATCCAACAACAATGTCCAGAAGTAACAAGTATTATGCAAAATATTAACCCTGATAAAACAAACGTTATTTTAGGGAAAAAGACAATTAAATTAGCTGGCAAAGCGACAATTCAAGATACACTAAACGACTTGAAATTTGATATTTCAGCACAGTCATTTTATCAAGTAAACCCACAACAAACAGAAAAGCTTTACAATGAAGCTATTAAAAAAGCTCAATTAACAGGAAATGAAACAGTCATTGATGCTTATTGTGGAATTGGAACAATCTCTCTTAATATGGCTAAGCACGCGAAGAAAGTCTATGGAGTAGAAATTGTCCCAGAAGCAATTGAAGATGCGAAACATAATGCAAGCCTAAACAATTTAGATAACCTTGAATTTGAGGTTGGAGAAGCAGAAACATGGATGGCAAACTGGCAAAAAGCAGGGATTAAACCAGATGTAATTATGGTTGATCCCCCACGAAAAGGGCTTACTACAAGCTTGATTGAAAGTGCGACTGCAATGGAACCTAAGAAAATTGTTTATGTAAGTTGCAATCCAGCAACCTTAGTACGGGATATTACAGAATTTATGGAACGCGGATATCATGTAACTCAACCAATTCAACCAGTTGATCAATTCCCACAAACTACGCATGTTGAGTCTGTAACAGTTCTAGAACGTACACAAAACGATTAAAATTTGGTGATTCGGTTAATACAGTTAAATGGTCACCGGTTTCCTATTTAGTCCTTATGGACTTCCGATGATAGGAGCAACTGTGATAGCGTTTATTGAATTGATAAATGATAAGATTAAAGCGGTGTAGACAAATTAGAATTTATGGAGGTATTGATATATGGATTTGAAAGATGTGAGTACACAGTCAGCAGAAATAAGAAATCGCTATCATGATTTGGAAAAGCAGATTCACGGCTCTGTCTGGTCGGTGGAAGAAGATGCGTTAGCTTTTTTGACTGATGCTGGATTGGTCGGAAGATTTACGATGGATAATCAGGGACGCTGGCCAAGTGAAGATAAAGAACTGCTTCCTTCCAAGATTGGCGAATGTGTCTGGTGGTTGGCCGTTCTTGCCGAAAGAATGGAGTTAGACTTTGCAGATTGTGTAGAGCAATTCCTTAATGAACGGTTGACGGCTTTAGAGTGATAAATTATCATTTATCGTACCAAATAAAGAAAGAAGCGTGATTCTGGCAAAAAGCAGGGATTAAACCAGATGTAATTATGGTTGATCCTCCACGAAAAGGCCTTACTACAAGCTTGATTGAAAGTGCGGCTGCAATGAATCCGAAAAAAATCGTGTATGTAAGTTGCAATCCAGCAACCTTAGTTCGTGATATTACAGAATTTATGGAACGAGATTATATGTAACCCAACCAATCCAACCTGTCGATCAATTCCCACAAACTACGCATGTGGAATCTGGGAAAAGTGTTCAAACAAGGATAATAAGTGATTTCTAATTAATTGAGTGGATGAAATCCAAAACTATGACATCAAAAAAGTTAGAGTGCAACTTTTAGGGAAGGAATTTTAAAGCATGGCCGTAAATAGAATGATAAAAATTGAAAACTTGATTATGAGTGAAGCATTAAAGGCAATGCAAATACTTGGTGGTCAAGTAACACGGAAGGAAGTTAGGCGAGAAATTCGTGATCACTCTGAAGTAATTTCAGAAGAAATGGTCGACGAAATCGTAAAGTCGAAGAAAACAGGAGAACCATATCATCCATTTGAATATCGCTTTAACTTTGCAGTTAAATATTTAATTACGACGGGCTTTATTACCACAGAAGATAACCGTAATCTTGAACTATCAGAAAAAGGGCGGATGGTTAAGCTAGAAGAATTTGATCCAATGCGTGATGTACGTGCGGTTCTGGATAAAAATACAGCAGATGATGATTCAGAGGAAGATGCTGAAACTGAAGAAGAACCTTGGCGGTCGGAATTATTAGCTGCCTTAGCCAAAATGTCGCCACAGAAATTTGAAATGTTCAGTCGAGGGTTATTAAGCAATATGGGTGTTGATCTTGATGATAACATTGGTGTTCGTTATATCGGTGACGGGGGGTTAGATGGTTTTGGCTATATCACTTCAGATGATTTTCGAACAACTCGGGTAGCCTTACAAGCCAAGCGTTGGGACGGTAAAGTTTCAGCGCCAGAAATTGACAAATTTCGTGGGGCAATGGATAAATATAACGCTGAGTATGGAATCTTCATTACAACGTCAGATTTTACTCGTGACGCTTTGAAAACAGCAAAAGAAGGTACCCGGGTGATAACCCTTATCAACGGTGATAAAATTTGTGACTTAGTAGCCAAGTATCGCTATTATGTAGAACCCGTTACAACTTACAGGTTGAAAAGCTTTTTTACGGATAATGAATAAAAACCCCGATAATAGCTAAGCTACTACCAGGGGAATGTGTTAATATCTATTTATAGGTTAATTTTTATAGAATCATCATTTTGGAATTCTACTTCGCAGTAGGTTTCTGGAATGATGATTTTTTTGATTAGTTGCCGTACCAAGTGCTTATCAAATTCGTTAAGCCACTTGCTGTTAGTTTCAATAAACTTTTGCAAGTTAACATTGTTCTGAATAGTTTCATTTTGTTTATTAAACATTTATGAACCTTCCTTTCGGAATCTGAAGTGATTACCCGAATGAAAGAAAGGGCAGAGCGTGTAATAAAAGCTACTGATAATAGGTATACCAAACAGATCTGAGCGATTTAAGCACTCAGGACTGCAGCTGTCCGTATCAGTGGTTAGTTGCAGTAAAACTATTAAGTTAGGTCAGACATGCTGATAAAAACCAGTAACGTTAATCTGGTACATGTCTACTTCGTATATCAAATATTTTCTTTGAAATCACGAAAAAAATTTCGAATTGCAAAGTGTATATTGATATAATAGATAATATTGGAGGTCGAAAGTTTAAATGCCTTTCGACACATTAAAAGGTACAACACCCTGGTGGGTAAGTTCAGGTATCGTTAGGTATTTTTGGTTATTTCAGGATGTTGCTGGTATGTAGTGGTAATAAATGGTACATGGCTTTTGTTAACAAGGTAGGTGGTAGGTAAGGTGGGAAAATTAACTTTTTCAGAATTGGCAAAGATATTACATCCATGCGTTAATAACAATTCTTCCCAGCCAAGTATGGTGGAGGAATTTATTAAACAGATTGTTGATAATAAGTCACAAGATTTGATTGAATATAATGAAAATACATTTAAGAACTATTTTTCTGGACGAAGTAAGATAACGAGATTGGCTAAAAGGATTAATGGTCATCAAGATCAAAATAAGTTTGATACTTATTTGTGAAGCATTAGATTGTGATATTAGTGATATATGTGAAATTGAAAAGTGAGGTATTTTATGCAAACTGATAATGAAAGATATAATGATGCAGTGAAACCCAATACTGCATTTTTAAATGAATTGAAAACTAAGTTGCCTAATTTTTTTAGCAAAGATGGCGAATTTGATTTAGATAAATTTAAGAGTCAACTCAGAGAATACGACATTGATGAGTTAAAAGACGGTTACCAACTTAACTTCATTGGTAAAGATTATGCTCGACGACAAGCTGGTGAAATGACATCAACCGTGATTGTTCCTGATGAAGAACAAAATAATGGTGAAGGTAAGAATAGCAAAAACCTATTCTTCACAGGTGACAACCTAGAGGTGTTACGGCATTTACAAACATCCTATACGAATAAAATTGATATTATTTATATTGACCCACCATATAACACAGGTTCTGATGGCTTCGTATATCCAGATAAATTTGAACATTCAGATGACAAACTAAAAGAGATGTTTGGCATGGATGATGATCAAGTTCGTCGTTTAAAGAGTATTCAGGGAAAATCTAGTCATTCAGCTTGGTTGACGTTTATGTATCCGAGAATATTCTTATCAAAGAAGCTGCTTTCCGACAAGGGAGCAATATTTATTTCAATTGATGACAACGAAGTCAAAAATTTAAGAAATATTTGCGATGAAATATATGGTGAGAATAATTTTGTGGCCCAGGTTTCGGTTCAATTAAATCCTCGTGGAAGAAACCTAGATGTTTTTGTGGCAAAAACAATTGAATATGTACTTATTTATGTAAAAAATTATAGCAATCCACTTTCAATTAACCCAGTTGAAAAAACGGGAAAGATGGTATCTGAATATAATAAAGAAGATGATGCCGGCAAATATAGAGAGATAGGGTTAAGAAACCGTAATCAGGCGTTTAATCCAGAAACTCGTCCTAATTTATATTACCCGTTATTTGTTAATCCTAAAACAAGAATGGTAAGTATTGAACAAGACTCTTCTTATACAGATGAGGTATGGCCCGATGCTCCTGATGGCACAAAAACATGTTGGACTTGGATGAAAGATAAATCGAATAAGCAGAAAGATTTATTAATTGCGGGAAAGTCTGGAAATAAATGGAGAATTTATCGCAAGGATTATCTAGTAAAAAATGGCAAGAAAGCTACTACTCTTGTCAAAACATTATGGACAGATAAAGAAATTAACAATGATTATGGGAAAAAATCAATAAAGCAACTTTTTGGAAGCAATGTAATGACATTTCCAAAATCTCCGGGATTAATGAAAAAAATAATAGAGATGGGATCACAAAAAGATTCAATAGTTCTTGACTTTTTTGCGGGTTCAGCAACAACTGCTGATGCTGTCATGCAACTTAACGCTGAAGATGATGGGCACCGTAAGTTCATCATGGTTCAGTTACCGGAAAAGACTTACCACATCAATAAAGATGGGAAAGAAGTGCCTACTAAGGGTGGTAAGGCGGCGTACGATGCTGGATTTAAGTCCATCGATCAAATTTCTCGGGAACGGATTCGGCGGGCATCTGAAAAAATCAAAGAAAATGCGGGCTTAGCTCTACCTGTAAACTTTGATGGTAGTTTTAAGCATTATCGAGTTGTTAGCCCAACCAAGCAAGCACTAGAAAGTATTGAGGATTTTGATCCTAATAATACAAGTTTGTTTACTGATATGGTTGAATCATTCTCAAGTAAAAAACTAGAAGTTTCAGGGAATGCCACGGGCGAAGAAACGATTTTGACGACTTGGCTTGCTAAGGATGGTTACTCATTTGAGGCAGATATTAAGAAAGTTGATTTTGCTGGGTATGAAGCATCACTAGTTGAGGATAGCCGGCTATATATCATCAAGGACGGCTGGACTAGTGAGAATACTAAGGACTTGTTGAACAAAGTTGGAACCCATCAATTAATAGTTCAAACAATCGTTTTGTTTGGTTACTCCTTTAACATTGCTGATTTACGAGAATTAGAGATTGGTTTGAAGCAACTAGATGGCAGCATTAACTTGCTGAAGAGGTACTAATATGAAAATTCAACTCGAACGCTTACCTCACCAAATCGAAGCTATCAATGCTATTAATACCGCTTTTTGTGGGGTTGATACTTATACCAACAATCCTGATGCTAACTACATCTACGCTAACCCGATTTTAAATTTTGCTAGAAAAGAATCCTCGTATATCGATATCAAAATGGAAACAGGGACAGGGAAAACCTTTGTTTACACTCAAATGATGTATGAAATGCATAAGCAAGGACTTTTCAAGTTTGTTATTGTTGTTCCGACTCCAAGTATTAAGGAAGGTACTAAAAATTTCATTACTAGTGACTATGCACGCCAGTACTTTTCTGGAATTCCAGGATATGAAAATGTTAAAATTCAACTGAATACAATTAATGCCGGTGATTTTAAAAATAAAAAGGGACGGAAAAATTTTCCAGCACAATTAACAGAATTTATTGAAGCTACTAGGCAAAATACTAATCAAATTCAAGTTCTGCTGATTAATTCTGGGATGATTAACTCTAAATCAATGAAAGCTTCTGACTACGATCAGACTTTGTTAGGGGGAGAAACATGTCCTCAAAAAGCGATTGCTGCTACACGGCCGGTGGTCATTATTGACGAACCTCACCGTTTTCCAAGGGACAAGGCAACTTATAAAGCTATCGAGCAATTAAATCCCCAGCTCATTGTTCGTTTTGGAGCAACCTTCCCGCAAACTACGACTGGACGAGGAAAGGCTAAGAAGACAGTTATTGATTACTATCGAGGAAAACCTCAATTTACTTTGAATGCGATTGATAGCTTTAACCAAGGATTAGTCAAGGGGATTGATATCAATTACCCGGACATTACTGAGCAAGAAGCAAATCGTTTATATAAAGTTAAGAACGTTACTGCGAAGCAACTAACTTTGTCTCGGAATGGTAAAGATTACTCAATTAATAAGGGTGAAAATCTTGCTGATATAGACGAAGGCTTTGCTGGTGATATTACTTATGTTGGCAGTAAAGAATTGTCTAATGGACTGGAACTACAACCTGATATGAAGTTGATTCCAGGTACTTTCTCACAAAATTATCAAGATGAAATTATTTCGCAAGCAATCAATCGTCATTTTGAAGCGGAAGAGAGAAATTTCATGCGCCCAGAAAGTGATGGGACAGCGCCACGTGTTAAAACACTATCCTTATTCTTTATTGATAGTATTGCAAGCTTCCGCGGTGAGAATCATAGTAAGGGATGGCTTGCTCAACACTTTGAAGAGATGTTGATACAAAAGTTAAATCAACTTATTAGTAAATATGAAATGGCCATTGAACCTCGTGAAAAGGAATATCTTGAATTCTTACAAGCGACACTTCGCGATTTAAAGGTCGAACACCAACAAGTTTATGCAGGGTACTTTAGTGAAGACCGTGGAAGTGGTGACGAGGCTATTCAGGCTGAAGTTGACGATATTTTAAAGAATAAAGAACGCTTGCTTAGTTTTAAGGACAAGGATGGAAAATGGATTACTCGTCGCTTCCTCTTCTCCAAGTGGACATTGCGTGAAGGTTGGGATAATCCGAATGTCTTTGTTATTGCTAAATTACGGACGTCTGGTTCTGAAATTAGCAAAATTCAAGAAGTTGGGCGGGGCTTACGCTTACCTGTAGATGAGACGGGGCACCGCTTGCAACAAGATGAGTTTGAAAGTCGTTTAGCATTCCTAATTGGATATGATGAACGGGACTTTGCCCAGACTTTAGTAGATCAAGTGAATGAAGATTCACCAGTTGAAATGAACCATGATGAATTAACTGAGGATATGATTCAATTGATTGTTAAAGAGCGACAAAAGACAGATAAAGAATTTGATAAAAGTAAGCTACTTAATGATTTAGGACATAGAGGCATTATTGATTTTGCTATGAATTTTGAAACGAAAGTTGAAATAGATGGTAAGCAAAAATCTGGTTATGAAGCTTTGGTACACCTTTACCCTGAAATTGAGCATCGGACAAAAGTTGCCAAAGATAAAATTCGTGATAAAAATAGTAAATTTGCCACAAAAGTCAAACTACGTAAATCTAATTGGAAACAATTAGAAGATTTATGGAAACAACTATCAAAACGTCAGATGATTAAGTTTGATGATGAGGTTAATGATTTAGCCCAGGTGGTTGCTAGGGAAGTATTCAAGGATAATGATAATAAAATATTTGTTCTCCAATCCCCTCAAATGATTATGCAAGAAATTGTGACGGATACTAATCAAGCAATACTTCGCGAAACTAAAGCTGACTATAAACTTACTTACTTGACTATGAAATATGGGGTATTTTTAAAACAGCTAGTAACTAGAACTGATTTACCGGTTGATTTCTTACACCAACAAATGATTGAATCAATAAAACGATTAAATGGCGATACAAATTATATTAATGAAAAGACACTTGGTAACTTAGTGAGTGAATTTAATAAACGATTCAATGAACGGATTCGTAATTTATATAGCTATGAAACGTTACAATTTACTTCTTCAACTTCAATTTACGATGCTAAAAAGGAAAAATTTGTTGATGAAATTTCAGCTAATGATTTAGGTGTTTATACTGATGAACACTCAACTAAAGATGACAAGTACCTGTATGATCGCCCACCATTACGTTACGATAGTGCTGACCCAGAGCTTAAGATTCTTAAGCGTACGTATGGTAACAATATTACGGTCTTTGGTAAGTTGCCGAAACGGGCAATAAAAATTCCGCGTTATGATAATGGTACAACAACTCCGGATTTCATTTTTAAAATTGAACGTGAACGGAAACCAATTTATCTTGTTATCGAAACGAAAGCCGAAAACATGCGACTTGGTGATGAAGAAATCCGTGTAATTCAAAAGAAGTACTTTGATAAATTAAAAGCAAGTGGCGTTTATTATCGTATGGCAACGAGTGAACAAGAGGTCCACGACTTAATTAATAAAATTGAGAATGGGGAGATTAAAGATAGTGATTTCACTGATTAAATTAGCAAAAGAAGGAAGAATTGAAAAAACAGGTGCTAAACCAAAACTTCCAATCAAAGTTGACGGTGTAAGCTCAGAAACTTTAGAAGTATATCGTATTCCGTTGGAATACCTTTACTACAATGATAAAAATGGACGGATTTCTACGGGAATTGCGGAATATGAAAATCAAATTACGCCTACTCCAGACTTAGTTGACCCTAATTACAATAATTTGGTAGCTAAGATTATTGAAAATATGAATCCAGCTGCTCTTAAGCGTACACAGAAGTCAATTGCTGATTCTGGTCAACAAGTTTATGGTTGGGTATTAGACGATGGTCGGGTAATTGATGGGAACCGTCGCTTTACGGCTTTACGCAATATTCATTCTAAAACGGGTCAGACAGTATACTTTGAAGCTGTTGTCCTACCTTTTTCTTATAACAATGACACTGAGCGGGTAAAAATTAAACAACTCGAACTTGCTATTCAAATGGGGGTTGAAGAGCGAGAAGGATATGATCCAGTGGACTTAGCGTTAGATATTTACCAAACCACTGCTGGAGAAAAACCAATCATGACTTTAGCTGATTATGCCAATATTTCTCATATGACTAAGGTAAAATTAGAGGATTATCGAAATGGTGCCATTTATATGAAAAAATTCCTTGAGTTCATTGGTGCACCTAAAACAAGCTACAGTATTATTAAAGATAGTAAAACGTGGGCATTGTTTCAAACAATGGGAAAAATATTGAATGTAGAATTTGGTGATGATCCTGAATCGCAAGTAAGGAAGAACGAAACGATGGAATCTTTCTTTGGGATAATTCTTCATCAGATGCACGTTGGTGTTATTGGAAATACTGCACGGAGTCAAGTTCGTGATTTTGGTAAATATGTGGTCAAGGCAGGAGATAGTACTGAATTTAATGAACGGATTCAAGATGATGTGGAAGATTTAGCAGAATCCATTCAAGAGGCTAGAGTTGTAGATTATGCAGATTTAAGTAAAGAATTAACTAATCAAAATGAGATTATAGCTGAATTTGGGGACATCTATAATTCGTATATGATAGCAGCTAAAAATGGTGAGTCGGTTGAGAAATTTATTAAGTCCATCCGAGATGGTGTTAAAGTTTTTCAGGATTTAAATGCTGATAACGGTTTATCTGGTAGTCTTCGGTATAATGAGGTTAGTCAACAGCAATTAAAGGAACTGCAGAAATACATGCGTGATTTGAATATTGTAAGTAAGGAGCTGTTTGAAAAGTATGGAAGAGAAGTTCAACAGGCCTCAAATAATTAAAAACAACGATGGCTTGTTTCAACTTATCGATGATAAGAGTCAGACACTTCAAACAAATGTAGTCCAACGTGGATTAAAAAGGTTTGATCCATATTTTAAAGATTCGGGTCGAATGGTTTTTAAACCAGATTTAACATATGTCCAGCTGTTGGATTTAATTCACAAATTGAATCATAAATTAGAACGAAAAGGACTACATTTAATAGAAACTGACGATGAATTTAATAAATTCGTTGAAGAAAAACAATATTTCATCAAAGAACAAAGTGAAGCGGGAATCACCATTAAGGATAATGATTCTCGCTGGCAAAATGAATTTACTGAATTTAAAGAGATTGTCCGAAGTGAAATAAGTCGACCGCTTAAGCCAGAACAAGAAAAGGCGAGTTTCTTTTTGGCTATGATGAAGAGGGCAGCAAATTTTTCAGTTCCTGGTGCAGGAAAGACAGCAATGATGTATGGAACATTTGCCTATCTATCTAGTCCTAAACAGAATAAGGTAGATAAATTGTTGGTTATTTCCCCATTGAACGCTTTTGCAGCTTGGCGTACTGAATATAGTGAAGTTTTTGGTCCTAAGCGTGAATTGCAATATTTGAACTTACGTGATAGTAGGTATAATAACGATCCTGGTGCAATTAAACGCAATTGGGTTCGAGCAAACGTAATTACAATTAACTATGAATCATTGAAGAGTAAGCTAAGGGTGTTAAATGACTTAATAGATAGTAAAACTATGCTCGTATTTGATGAGGTTCATCGGGTTAAGGGGGTTGGTGGTCAAAGAGCTAAGGCGGCATTAAACCTTAGCCAAGCTCCGTATTATCGCTATGTGTTGACGGGAACCCCAATTCCAAATGGCTTTAGAGACATTTACAACTTCTTGCACTTAATGTATCCCGATGAATATTCAACTTTTTTTGCTTGGGGATTGAACGAACTGAACCGTATTGATTCAGGAGATGTGAATCGAAAACTTGCTCCATTTTTTTGGAGGACTAATAAAAAAGATTTACAAGTTCCAAAACCAGAAACAGATAAAATTATTCAAGTTGAGCCATCAGAAAAGCAAAAAATTTTATCTGATGCTATTTATGAAAACGAAAATGGTGCTTTAGCTTTATTTACGAGGTTATTACAGGCTTCAACTAATCCTGAGTTGCTAAAATATAATATTAATTATCGCGAGTTAGGATTGGTTGATAGTGATTCTGACAAGTGGAATCAAGAAGCCTATAAAATTGAAAAAGAAAATCAAAGTAATACTGAGTTGTACAAGCGTTTTTCACTTGAAGATATTGAGACACCTAAATTTGATCGGGGTATCAAATTAATTATGGATTTAGTATCTGAAGGTAAAAAAGTGTTAGTTTGGGGGATGTTTGTTGGCACGATGCATAAAATTAGACAGACCTTGGAAGATAAAGGTTTAAAGACAATTCTCGTATACGGTGAGACACCAAAACAAGATCGTGAAGGACTAATTAATGAATTTCGTGACGGATCGGCACAAGTTTTGATTTCAAATCCAAATACACTTGGGGAATCTATTTCGCTTCATCAAACAGTACATGATGCAGTTTACTTCGAATATAACTTTAACTTGACTTTTATGCTTCAATCCCGTGATCGCATTAATCGTTTGGGGCTTCCAGATAATCAGTACACAAGATACTATTACTTGATGTCAAAGGGTGACACTGCTCACCAAGGTTTCATTGATGAAATGGTTTATCGCCGTTTGAAGGAAAAAGAACAGGTTATGATGGAGGCAATTGAAGGACAAATGCTCGTGCCTGAATACACAGATGATTATTTAGAAGATGTTAAAAAAATGGTGATGAAGTAATGATTTACTAGAGGGAGAAACATGGAATTAAATCATGATTTAGTAAGATGTATTTTATTAGCAATAGAAGCATCAGAAAATATAACAGGAATAAATGAAGAAGAACTCTTATATTATCTCGAGAAACATGGAAATTATAATGATAGAAACAGCATAGCTTATACTGTATCAAAGTTAAAGGAAGCAGGTTTTATTACTGGAGATATTCGATGGGCTAATAATTCTCCAACATGGATAATGGCGGGTAATCTAACTTATGACGGACATAAATTTTTAGATAACATTAGAGATGACAAAGTTTGGAAAGATACGAAGACAATTTTGTCTAAATTTTCAAGTGTTTCATTAAGCTTTGTGTCAAGTGTTGCATCTAATGTAATTAGTCAGTTAATTCAGAAGCAATTAGGTTTAAATTAATAAGAGGCAGTATGGAAAATAAATTGTACAGAGATAAGCTATATAATCAGATTCAAGAGCAATATGGAAAGTTGGTTTACACGTATACATGCCATTTAAAAGAAGCGCAAATCATCACCAAGAGATTAAATAGGTTCAAATGGGGACAAATTATTCTTTCTGGTTTATCAACAGGAGGAATAGTGGTAATTATTTTTGGCAAAACCCGTATTGGCTCTATAATAAGCGGAATAGTTTCGGTTTTGTTATTAATTATTAACAGTTACTTAAAGGGATTAGACTTTGGTGCAGATGCTAATAGTCATATTCAGACAAGTAATGAATTATGGAAGATACGTGAGGAATATATTTCATTATTAACTGATTTTACATCGTTATCTGAGTCAGTAATAATAGATAAAAGAGATGCTTTATTATTTAAAACTGCAGAAATATATGATGCTCAATTACAAACATCATATGAAGCGTATAATCGAGCACAAAAAGCTTTAAAAGATGATGAAGAGCAATTCTTTACACAGATAGAACTTAATAAGATGCTTCCTAAACATCTTAGAAAATAGGAGCTGATAGCTGAAGATGTCCTTAGCAAATGATTTTGAAAGTTTTTGTAACTCTAAAAATTTTGAGTTATCTGACGAGATGGATACTACAATTAAGGAGATAACTAAAAAATTAAATTCAAAATACTATGATTTGAGCAGTGAAGAAAAAGATCATATGTACATTGTAGGTTCGATGGGGAGAATGACGGCTGTTAAAAGTAGCAGTGATTTGGATCTATTATTCGATTTACCGAATTCACTTTTTTCAAAATATGATAGTTATGAATCAAATGGTCAATCTGAATTACTACAGAATGTGAAAGAAATACTGAAGGAACGTTATCCTAAAACTTTTATAAAAGGTGATGGACAAGTTGTAGTTATTGAATTTACGAAATACACTGTTGAATTAGTTCCAGCTTTCAAGCAATCGAATGGAAGATTTAAATATCCCGATACACATAATGGTGGAAGTTGGAAATATACTGATCCGTTAAGTGAACAAAAAGAATGTATGGAATCCTCCAAGAAGTCTTCTGGGGCATTTGTTAATTTTTGTCATATTATTCGTGAGTGGAAGAATAATGAGGGATTTAAATTTGGTGGTCTATTAATTGATACATTTGTATTTAACTATCTTAATAGTTGTACGTTTGAGGATGACTATTCTTTTGATAATTATTTAGAAATTTTCAAGAGTATTTTAGATTATGTAGGAAAATTAGATAAAAATCAAAGTTACTGGTATGCGTTAGGTAGTAATCAGAAAATTTTTAATAATAGCAAGGGTAATTTTGTATCAAAAGCAAAAAAAACATTAAAGCAGATTCAAGATGCCGAGAACAATGAAGATGATATGAATAATGTTCTTAGGGAAATATTAGGTAATGATTTTCCTAAATCTGAGAGTTCAGAATTTCTAACTGAAGAATCGCTAGCGTTCAAAAAAGCATATGATAATACAGAAGAATTTATTGAAGATGTATTTCCGGTTGATATACGTTATTCACTTCAAATTGATTGTCGTATTTCTCAAAACGGTTTTAGAACGTTCTGGCTACGTAAATTTCCAAATATGTATATTGGTATCAAAAAAGAGCTAAGGTTCTCAGTAACTAGTACCGATTGTCGAGATTATGATGTTTTTTGGAAGGTTAGGAATGTTGGAAACGAAGCAATTAGAAGAAATTGTATTAGAGGGCAAATAGTAAAAGGAAATAATCAAAAGATAGAACATTCACAATTCAATGGGAACCACTACGTTGAATGTTATCTCGTAAAAAATGAAGTATGTGTTGCACGGGCTAGAATAGATGTTCCAATCAGTACATTATTTAATTGACTGTTTCCCTCAATCCGATATAAACCAAATTGGCCCATCAGACACAAGTGTGTTCGTAATGGGCCAATTGTGGGTATTAGCGGTAAAAAGTTGAGGGATGCTCTAGGAACGTTGATTTGGCAGCTTTCGG
Organism: Ligilactobacillus hayakitensis DSM 18933 = JCM 14209; assembly: GCF_000615845.1. Taxonomy (GTDB): domain Bacteria; phylum Bacillota; class Bacilli; order Lactobacillales; family Lactobacillaceae; genus Ligilactobacillus; species Ligilactobacillus hayakitensis. The sequence goes on along the minus strand of NZ_BAML01000024.1, from coordinate 618 downwards.
TAATGTCTTAGGCTAGACTACAAGGTTGCCGTGACATGTGGAATCAATTGCGGTATTGGAACGTAAATAATAACTAATGAAATAATTGCTTGGTTATTTTTTAATCAATTTTTTAGAATATAAACTTATTTATAATTAAATAAGGTGCTATAATTTAAGTAAATTAAGATAACGGGGGAATTATTATGGCATTAACAATTAATCTACGTTATACAGGATCAAACGGTAATGCACGTAAGTTTGCAGAAGAAATGGAAAAAACAGGGACAGCTGATGCAATTCGATCAGAAGCTGGCAATTTAAGATATGAATACTATTTTCCAATGAACGACCCAGAAACTTTGTTGCTAATTGATTCATGGGAAAGTCAAGAAGCAATTGATGCGCATCATGCAACACCAATGATGGAAAAAATTGCGGAACTTCGAGAAAAGTATGACTTACACATGACAGTTAAACGTTTTGTAAGTATCGAAGAAAATGAAGCTGATAGTAAATTTATTCGAAAATAAATAATCTTGAAAATACTCATCTTCAAAATAATTTGCGAAGATGAGTATTTTTTAATATGATAAGGATGAATTGTTTTAAAAGATTTGATGTGAAAGGAAAAATTCT
>NZ_BAML01000025.1 GCF_000615845.1 Ligilactobacillus hayakitensis DSM 18933 = JCM 14209 | reverse complement strand
TTGCACTTTCTGATAATGATTCTACTTCAGATTTGCTTGTTTCAAGGGATGTTGAGGCACTTTCACTTACTAAACTCATTACTGAATCTGCTTGCGATTTTGAAGTTGCCAAACTTTTTGAAACTGCTTCTGACACTGATTTAAATTCATCAGTTGATACTGAGTGTTCTGATACTTGGCTTTGCACTTTATTTGCGTAATCTTTATAAGATTCTGATTCACTTTGGTCTAGTGATTGATTTGCTGATTCTGAAGCTTCTGTTGAAGCTGAGTTTGATTCTTCAGTTGACTTGCTTGCGCTTGTTGATGCTGAGTCATGCCAATATTTTGATAAGCTTTCTGATGCACTTGTTGATGCTGATTCAGTTGTGTTTTGGCGATCATTTACTGATTGACTTGCCTTTTCGCTTGCTGTCTTAACAGATTCACTTTGTGCTTCTGATGCTAACTTAGCCGCATTACTTTGTTGTTTTTCTTCTGCAGTTAAACTTGTTACTCCAGCTTCACTCTCGCTTTGTGATTCAACTGTTGACTTACTTGCTGAAGTACTAATTGATTCAACCAATGATTCGCTTGTTTCAAGTGAATTTGAGGCACTTTCACTTACTGAACTCATTACTGAATCTGCTTGTGATTTTGAAGTTGCCAAACTATTAGATACTGCTTCTGACACTGATTTAAATTCTTCAGTTGATACTGTGTGTTCTGATACTTGACTTTGGACTTCACTTGCATAATCTTTATAAGATTCAGATTCACTTTGGTCTAGTGATTGATTTGCTGAATCTGATACTTCTGTCGATGTTGAGTTTGATTCTTCAGCTGACTTGCTTGCGCTTATTGATGCTGAGTCATGCCAATAGCTTGATAAGCTTTCTGATGCTTTAACTGATTGCGTTTCTGTTGTACTTTGGCGATTATTTACTGATTGACTTGCCTTTTCGCTTGCTTTCTTAACAGATTCACTTTGTACTTCTGATGTTGATTTAGCCGCATTACTTTGGTTTTCTTCTTCAGAAGTTAAACTTGTTACGCCACTTTCGCTCTTGCTTTGTGATTCAACTGTTGACTTACTTGCTGAAGTACTAATTGATTCAACTAATGATTCGCTTGTTTCAAGTGAATTTGAGGCACTTTCACTTACTGAACTCATTACTGAATCTGCTTCTGATTTTGAAGTTGCCAAACTATTAGATACTGCTTCTGACACTGATTTAAATTCTTCAGTTGATACTGAGTGTTCTGATACTTGACTTTTAACTTCATTTGCGTAGTTCTTGTATGATTCAGATTCACTTTGCGCTAGTGATTGATTTGCTGAATCTGATACTTCTGTCGATGTTGAGTTTGATTCTTCAGTTGACTTGCTTGCGCTTGTTGATGCTGAGTCATTCCAATATTTTGATAAGCTTTCTGATGCTTGTTTTGATTGTGCTTCCGTTGTGCTTTGGCGATCATTTACTGATTCTGAAGCACTTTGACTTGCTGACTTCACTGAGTTACTACGTGATTCTAATTTAGCTTTAACTGATTCACTTTCGCTTTTTTCTTTAGAATCTAAACTTGTTACACCACTTTCGCTCTTGCTTTGTGATTCTAATGTTGACTTGCTTACTGATTGGCTTGCTAATTCAACTACTGATTCACTTTCGCTTCTTGAAGTTGATGCTGAGTCACTTGCAGAATTCATCACTGAGTCGGCTTCTGACTTCGATGTTTCCAAGCTCTTTGATACTGCTTCTGATACTGATTGGTATTCTTCAGTTGATACTGAGTGTTCTGATACTTGACTTTGAACTTCATTTGCGTAGTTTTTGTATGATTCTGATTCACTTTGGGCTAGTGATTGGCTAGCTGAATCTGAAACTTCTGTTGAAGTTGAATTAGATTCTTTTGTTGATTTACTTGCTGTATCTTTTAATGATGTTTTAAGAGACATCATTGATAACACATCAGATAATTTTTCTGATTCTGTTTGACTTTGTGTGCTATCACTCGCTAAATGTTCTAAAAGTGACTTACTTGCATTGTTAGAGTTTTGTGTATCTTCACTCTTATATGAATTATATTCATTTTCTATACTTTTAGAATCATGAATTTCTTCAGGAGTTAAACTGTATATTCCCTTTTTAAAATTACTTAGTGAAGTTTCAGTAAAACTTTCCGCATTATGTGAATTATTATCCATTTCAAATTCAGAATAAAACGCACTTGTTAACGCAGAATCATTTAATTCTGACACATACTCTTGTTGGCTATGTAACGAATTCGATAAGCTATCCGAAACAGAGATAGATAGACTTTCAAACTCTTTAGTTGAATTAGAATATTTTGATACTTGTTCTTGTACTTCATTTGTTTTATCAATAGCGCTAAAACTGGTTGAACCCTTAACACTTGTACTTATACTTTCAGATTGTTGCTTTGAAAGTGAGTTTGATTTCTCAGCAGATTCACTTGCAGAATTACTTAAAGATGAAATACTTGCTGATTCTGATTCTGATTTACTTGTTGCCGCACTTGCTGATGCTGATTCTACTATTGATTTACTTTTTACCGCACTTGTTAACGCACTTGCTGACGCAATTGTTGACGTACTTTTTGACGCACTTGCTAATGCACTTGTTGACGTACTTTTTGATTCTGCTTCTGCTTTACTTGTTGACGCACTTGCTGATTCTACTTCTGCTTTACTTATTGACTTACTTGTTGCATTTTCATCCACTGCAAGATTTGCGCCTAATCCCTCTGGCGTTAATTTGTCTACAACATCCCCAATAACTTGTGATACATCAAGATTTGCATTGGCTACAAGTTTTACATCTTTAATCGAATTTGCCAAACTTGTCGTATCTAAAGTTAAATCCAAACTAGCTACATTTGTTGTATTTAACTGACTTGTAGCTTCACTTTGACTATCACTAGTAGTAGCGCTCGCCAATTCTTTTGAATTTTCACTTGTACTTGTAGTAGATACCGAATTTTGGCTCATTGATGTTTTTTCCGTCGTCGATTCACTTTCAGAAGCATTACTATTTTCGGTAGATTGGCTAACTGAGTCTTGTGTTACTGTACTAGCATTTACCAATGTTTGTTCAGATGTTTGCTTTTCAATTGCCGGAATACTTATTTCATCAGCATTTGCCTTTATTTGCACCCCCACAGCACCACCAAAAACGGTTCCCATCGCAGTAAGGCTTTTAATGTACTTTCATTACTAATTCTAAAGGTTGTATCTTCTAAATTACGCGTGAACATCATTGTCCAAACCGTCTTAATGGTACTTGCCATCCAACCTTTCTTGGTTTTGTACATTTTGATTCGCGACTCATCTCGCGTAATTGCTTCGTTAAAATATTTCCTTCTTCTCATAGTCTTATCCTCATTACACTTTTCAAATTTTTATCGCTTTTATTTATACTTAACTTTTTCACATAAAGTATATCACATATAACCTAGAATACAATGTTTTAATAACCAAAAACATAATCAAATAATATATTTTACACAAAATGAACACAAAAAAACCTTTGGAAACGTCATTCCAAAGGCTTTTTTCTTAATAAATTCCAGCGTTATGTGCGACAACGACTTTACTCTTTCCTTGAGCTGAAGTAACTTGTAGTTGATCGCCAATTCTTTCTTGTAATTCTGTAACATGAGAAATAATCCCAATCATTCGGTTCTTGCCATCAATTGATTGCAGTGCTTGAATTGCTTTATCCAAGCTATCTTGATCAAGGCTCCCAAAACCTTCATCAACAAAGAGCGCTCCTAATTCAAGGCCCCCATTTTCAATTTGGATAACTTCTCCTAAACCAAGAGCTAAAGATAAGGCAGCTATAAATCCTTCACCGCCAGATAAAGTTGCGACATCTCTAATTTTCCCTGAATATGATTCATAGACTCCTAACTCTAATCCTGTACGTTTGGCAGAGGTTCCTTGACCCTCTTTTAAGCGCAACATATATCTACCCTCAGTTAAGGTATTAAACCGTTTATTAGCCGCACTGAGAACTTTTTGAAAATATTGCTGCAAAGCAAAGCGTTCTAAACTCAAGGTATTGCCTTCCTTGGAGTTTCCCTTACCGTTAATGGCATTGTTAAGATAATTCCACTTGCCTGCAAGTTCATTTTGCTTGGCATTTTTATCAAAGACATCATTAAATTTCTTGTAGTTATCAGCCACCGTTAATTTCTTAGCTTGTAATTGATTGCGTTTAGCTTCTTGATCTGCAATTTTTGCTTCAAGCTCTGATAATTCGGCTTGTTCTTGACTTGTATCTGGCGTGTCATTTTCGCCAATTGTTATTTTTACATCTTTAATCTGTGCTTTAACCGTTTGGACGTTAGTTTCATGTGCTTTAATCTGCATTTCAAATTCTTCAAGTTGCTGACTATCTCGTAAGATCTCTTCAAAACTTTTTGGATCAATGCCTTCTTGCGGACATGTAGCGAATTTTTCTTCAAATTCTTGCTCATCTTTTTGGTAGTCTATCTTTAAGTCTTCCATGCGATCAAACATGGTATTTTTCTTGCCATCAAGCTCACTTTGTTTTTCTTGAGCTTGCTTAAGTTTTTCTTGAACTTCAGTTTCTGATTGTTCATATTGCTTAATTTGCTCATGATTAGCTATAATTGCTTGGTTTAAATCAGCTTCCGTGGCATATTTAGGCAATAGCATCTGCTTAACACCCATTAATCTCGTTTGAACTTGCTTGAAGTTTAATTCGCTTTCATGGAAGAGTTGTGTTTGATCAGCAACACTTTTTTCTCCGTGTACAATGCGCTTATCAAGAACTTCGATTTGTTGATTGAGTTGATTAAGTTTAGCGCCTTGATTTTCAAGGGTGAGTTTTTGTTGCTTGAAGCGTTGGGCTTTTTCTCGAAAATCCTGGTGGTAACCTGCTAGATTACGCGGCGCTTCGTTTAATTCTGCTAACTTGCTTAACTTGTCATCGAGACTTTGCATAATGGTTGCTCGATTGTCAGTTTCTGCTTGTACTTTGGCTTGGAGTTCGCTTTCTAAATTTTGAGCTTTTTGAGCCATTTGCTTAGCGCGTTTAACTTCATCTTCTTGAACTGCGTCAACTAATTGAGCTAATTTAGGATGTTCGATGCTCCCACAAACTGGACATGCTTGACCATCTTTCAAATTATGTGCAAGTATCCCTGCTTGATTTTCCATAAACGCCGCTTCAAGTAATTCTGCTTGTTTTGTACTTAACTGTGCATCTTTTGTAACTTCTGTCAATTGCTTGGTTAAATTCAAAAGCTTTTGTTCTTGTGCTTGATACTTTTGAGAAAATTCGTCTGCTTCTTTTAAAATTTCAGCGATTCTTTCCAATTTATTTTGGACATTTACTAATTCAAGCCGCTTTGCTTCTAGCTCTTGATATTGTTCTAATTCCTGTTCATGATTTTCTTTTTCCGTTTTTAATTGGGTAAGCAAAGTTGTTCTTTTATTTAACTCATTTTGTTGCTTATTAAAGTTATCTTGTGCATCATGGACATCTTTTAGTAAGGGGGTATAACTTTGATAGGCCTCAACTTTACTTTCTAAAAGCATCGTTTCTTCTTTTAAGCTTTCAATCGCTTCTTTTTGTTGGGCAAGTTGTTCCGCTTGTTTTTTTAGCGATTCCGTATAAAGCGCTAGTTTTTGGCGATCGCTCATTACAACTTTAATATCTTGTTCTAAATTTGTATATTGTATGCGTGTGTGCTCGTATTTGTTCCAACTTACCTCTGTATTTCTAGCCCATTTATACAAGGTAATTTGCGCTTTTGTTTGTTCAATTTGTGGAACTAATTTTTCTAATTCATCCAATCTTTTCTCATATGCTTGCAGCATATCAAATTGATCTTGGAGTCCTTTTTTTACTGCTAAAACTTCTTGAATCTTTGTTTTTTCTTGATTAAGCGTCGTAATTTGTTCTTTTAGTGTCATTTCTTTTTTATCAAGCTCACTCATTAACGCTTCCACTTGAATTTTCCATTTAGCGTAGTCTTCAGTTGCTTCAATCCCAAATGCTTCTTGGATTGATTCTTGATGAACTTCAAGCGCCTTTTTAGAATCCTTAACTTGTTCTAAATAATTCTTGTATTTGTCCGCAACAATTTGACCCCACTTATGATAAAATGACGTATCAAAAATTTCCGCCAAAACTTCTTCTTTCTCAGTTGAACTTGCTGCTAAGAAATCTCGGAACTGGCCTTGTGGTAAAATCATGACTTGGCGAAATTGCTTGGCGTTTAACTTGATTAAATCAGCTAAGAATTTTTGAACATCCGTTTTCTTTTCTAAACTTTGCTTTTCACCATTAACGTCACGATAAACTAATTCGACCTTAGCCCCGTTATTAACGAGCTTATCGCCGCGTTTTCCTTTAAGTTGTTGTGCTGGGCTCCTTTTGATGTAATACATTAGCCTTGGTGTTCAAATTCAAACTCAACATACGTTGGCTCACTTGGACTTGCGAATTCTGATCGCATTTCTTCACCTTTACGACTAACTCCCGAAGTTTCGCCATAAATTGCGTAGGTCATCGCATCAAAGATTGTTGTTTTCCCTGAACCGGTTTTGCCACTAATCAAAAAAAGCGGAGTTTCTTCGAATTCATTAAAATCTATTGTTTGTTTGGCATAGGGTCCAAAGTAATTCATGGTTAGTTTAACTGGTTTCATTATTCTTCCTCCGCTTCTTTAAGAGTTTCTAACAGTAATTTACGGTTATCTTCTTCTAATGGCTGTTTGATAACTTCATTAAAGAAAATATCCATCATTTCTGTTGGGGCTACTTTATCCGGTGAATCGATAACTACGTTTTTGCCTCCAAAATCTTTTTCGATTGCTTCCATTTTTAATGAAAACATTCTAGGATATGTGGCACTCAAACGGCTAAATGCATCAACTTGGGGTTCTTTATCTGTTAATGTTACCGCAACAAAAGTTTTGTTATCTAAATCATTTTTTACCTTATATTCCGTACTCGTTAATTCATCTAAACTACCTTTAATCCGTTTCAAATCATGAATTGGCTTGATATCAACAAAATCAACTCGCATCGTGTCCGTATCAACAATCCATACCCCTTTTTGATTATTAGCTTCTGACGCAGAAAATTTAAGGGGCGAGCCACTGTACTTGACCATTTGGGCGCTCAAGGCATCTTTACTATGAAGATGCCCTAAAGCGACGTAATCGAAATTTTCAAATAAATCAATCGGCACTGCCCCCAGTCCACCGACTTCCGTTGCTGTATCTGAATCTGTGCGCGTACTTCCAGCCGCAAAAAAGTGGCCGACAAAGACATGTTTCTTGTTTGGGGTGAAATTAGCCTCGCAAGCTGCCACCACATCTTTCATTGCACTCGCAATATCTTGATAATCCTTACCAAAAATTGTGCGTGCCGCTTGAATTTTGAAATATGGAACTAAAAAGAACTCAGTGTCTTCAAATTCAACTGGTTCAAAGGCTTTTTTTAATTCTGTATTCAAATAAAAGTTGGTTGCTTGATACCATTGACTCCCGGTTCCTAAACGCACGGCGGAATCATGGTTTCCATTAATCGCAATTAATGGAAATTCATCTTTGATGTTAAGTTGAATTAACATCTGATTGAGCATGGAAACGGCGGTTTCAGTTGGTCTTGAACTGTCGTATAGATCCCCTGCAATCACAATTGCATCAACTTGATTTTCTTGCGCGATTTGACGGATTGATTCAAAGGCCGCTTGTTGTTCTTCTTCAAGGCCGAATTCTTTAATCTTCTTGCCAATATGCCAGTCACCGGTATGTAAAAACTTCATATACTTTCCTCCTTTGAAAGACTCTTATCTCTTATTATACATGAGATTTCTTTTCCCGCTTAATATTAATTCTATAGATAAGATACGACAATTAATGTCTTTTTTTTGGCGAAAATAAAAAGCCCAAGCATTTTTGCTTGAGCTTTAAAATTATTCTTCGACTCTCATCATTCTAGAATTAGATGCTACTTGTGTGTCTAAATCACCAAATTCATCTTCAACATCATCCAAAGAGCCAGCTGGATCGATTGATACATTATAGAATTTATACATATCTTCATAATATTTTTTATATTCAGCATACGCTTCTTTATCTAATGATTTGATGACTTTAATGTTAAATTGTAATTCCCACATTTTTTCTTGCATCTTCTCTATTTTATCTTTATTTTCATCTTGTAGACGCTTATAGATTGAATCAGGATCTTCGCTTCCTTCATCCCAAGTATTTAATGCATTATTTCCAAAGTCTTCACAATCTTTTCCTAATGTCAAATACGTATTGTAGAAATTTGTATTTATACGTTTTAAAAGTCGCTTCTTATATGCCTTAGATGCTTTTACTTGCGTTGTATCGTAGTCTGTTTCACCTTCATACTTAACAACAAACTTATACTTACCAACAGTATCTGCTTTATATGAGAAATAACCATCTTCATCAGCATAGACATCATCATAATGTTCGCCATCTAGGTAGACCTTAACTTTTGTATCGGGAGTTGCTGTCCCTGTTAATTCAACTGTTTTCTTAGAAATATAAGTTTCAGATTCATCGGTATATACGTGAGCTGAGAAATTCCAATCACAATATCCGACTACCCACATAATTAATCCAATCGCAAAAACAGCTGTTGTATAAATTCTTAAACTTGTTAATTTCCAAAGCTTATACTCTTTGAGATACACGCGAACTACAATCCACAAAATCCCTAGAACTACTAATTCACAGTAGCTCCAAGTACTGTAATCGCACATCACGTAAATTCCACTGATGATACTTATAAGTCCAGTTGCCCAGGTATAGTAATCTCTTTTTTCAACTTTATCATCCTTCTTGTTAATCAAAAATAAAATTACTTGGACAACTAGTGTAAGCCAACCAGGAAGCGCTAAATCATTTCCCCCTAATCCAGTCATTGAAAGTAAAATCATTCCGATTGCAAAGTATAAATTCAACGAATAAGAACTTTCATGACTTCCTTTTTTTATTTTTTTAATAAGTAATTGCACAATGAAAGCAAAGATTAACGCCAATGAAAACGCAAATATATTGCTTCCAATATAATACATATCGCTCATTATTTTCCTCCAACAAATATATTTGAGCTTATATTATATCATAAAATATACACTTATTGTATACTTTTCATCACTATAACTATTGCACAAAAAAGCTCTCCAGTAGAAATCTACTGGAGAGCTTTATGGCTGATTAATACTATATGAATTTTGAGTAAATATAAAGTTTCGTATTAATTAGTGGAAGAATGGAATTAAGATACCACCAAGGATTAAGATGATTGCACCACCAAGACGGTTTGCCATTTGAGCAAAGGCAATCATTTCAATACGATCTGATGCTGAAAGCACCGCGATGTTACCTGTACCACCCATTGAGTTGTTGATCATACCTGCACCGATAGCAGTTTCAACTGGGTATAAGCCAAGTGCTTTACCAAGTAAAGCAGCTGTAAGACCCATTACAACAACTGAAGTTAAACTTAAGACAACAAACTGCCATGTCATTGCTGAAGCTAATGATGATAAATCAATCATAGCTAAACCAATACCTGCTAAAACAGCGTGTGTTAAGTTTGTCATAACTACTTGGTTAAACATAACTACTGATTCTTCAAGTTCTTTTGGAACAGCGTTAGTAGCTTTTAAGATGAATACCAAGATAATCATGAATGCGTATCCGTGAATCTTAGGAACAAATGCGTTCAAGATTGTACCGATTAAGAATAACATGAAAGCAAACATTAAACCAACACCGATGCGGCTTGCATCTAATTGTGGGTTAGTTTTCTTTAATGCATCTTTGTCAACTGGGATTAATACCCCGTGACCGTTAAACTTAGTATTAGCGAATGCCTTTGAAATAAATACGGCACCGATAATAGCTAAGATGTTACCTAAAGTTGTAGCTGGTGCTAAAGTTGATAAGATTGCACCTTGGTTTGCATGTAAACCTGCAGCGTAAATCTTTGATAATGGAACGATACCAGCACCCATACCACCTGCCATTTGAGCAAATGAGATGTACATAATTGAGTGGCTGAAACCTTGTCCAAGTAAGGCACCCACACCACCAACTGCTAAAGCACCAACAACCATTGATACTAAAGCAACTGGGATGAACTTAGCTGATGCTTTAACTAATAAGTCACGGTTCATACCTAAAATAGCACCACAGATTAATGCAGCGATATAAAAGTCTAAAAATCCCCAATCACTCATAAATGTGTTTGTAGCATCAATAACATCCTTAGGAATCCAACCTAATGCTGAAACAACAGCACCGGCTAAAAGTGTGAAGACAGATCCACCACCAAGGTATGATTTGAACCCTGGTAATACTTCACCGATGTAGTAGAACAAGTGTCCTAATACGATTAACATGAAAGTAATACCTAACATGTTTAATGGTAATTTACCCATTGCAATTGTGATTGCTAGGATAATTACTAAAGCAGCGTAAAGTGGTAAACTTACACCTGAAATTTTGATTTCTTTTAATTTATTCATTATCCCCAAATGCCTCCGGAATTAATAATTATTTGTATTCTGGAGTCCAGTGAAGATCGCGAACAGCCTTAGCCATGTCTTGTTCTTGAGCTTGAGCTAAACCTTGTTCTTGTGCCTTCTTAGCAACAGCTTCAGCAACCTTCAATGATACTTCGTTGATAGCGTCAAATGGAGGTAATACTGGTGCACCTGGTTGTGTACCGTCAACGAAACCACCTAATGAGTGAGCAGCTGCTCCCATCATTTCGTCTGTAAGTAACTTAGCTTCTGAAGCTAACATACCTAAACCTAAACCTGGGTAAACTAAAGCGTTGTTAGCTTGACCGATGTAGTATGTTGTACCTTCAAATTCAACTGGAGCTGAAGGAATACCTGTAGCAACAAATGCTTTACCTTTTGACCATTCGATAACTTGTGCAGCAGTTGCTTCAAGTTTCTTAGTTGGGTTTGAAATTGGGAAGATAACTGGGCGTTCTGTGTTTGCGCACATTGCTTCAACAACTTCTTTAGTAAATGCACCTGGGTTTGTTGATGTACCAACAAGGATTGTTGCTTTTGTAGCTTTGATAACGTCAACTAAGTTAGTCATGTCGCCAGCGTTTTCAAAGTCTGCACGCTTCTTAGCGAATGGCTTTTGAGCTGGTGTTAAGTCATCCATGTCATCGAATAATAAACCTTGCTTATCTACCATGAAGAAACGGCTGTAAGCTTCTTCTTCTGATAAACCTTCGTTAACCATTTCTTGGTGAACGCGAGCAGCGATACCTGCACCAGCTGATCCACCACCGTAGCATAAGTAGATTTGGTCTGTAAGTTTTTCTTTCTTGATATCTAAGGCACCAAATACACCACCTAATACGATCATACCTGTACCTTGGATGTCATCGTTAAATGTAGCGATGTTGTCTTTGTGACGGTTTAAGATATCAGCAGCTGTTGAACGACCGAAGTCTTCCCAGTGTAAGTATAATTTAGGGAATAAGTTTTCAGCGATTTCAACAAACTTGTCGATGAATTCTTGGTATTTTTCGTCGTTTACACGAGCATGACGGTTACCTAAGTAGTTAGGGTTGTCTAATAATTCTTGACGGTTTGTACCGTTGTCAATTACTAATGGTAATACGTTTTCTGGGTTGATACCTGCAGCTGCAGTATAAACCATTAATTTACCAACAGCGATGTCCACCCCTTGAACACCCCAGTCACCGATACCTAAGATACCTTCAGCGTCAGTAACAACGATTAAACGAATGTCGCGATCGCCAGCAGCGTTCTTCAATGTTTCTTCGATGTTTTCTGGGTGGTTTGTATCTAAGTAAGCAGCGTATTGTGGATCAACGAACAAGTCTGAGTATTGTTCGATTGTTTCAGCAATAACTGGATCATAAACGATTGGGTTAAATTCTGAAACGTGATCTTGGAATAAGCGGTAGAACAATGTACGGTTTGTGTTAAAGATTTCCATCAAGAAGTGACGTTTTTCTAAGTCAGATGGTTTTCTTAAGTAGTGTTCGTAAGCTTGTTTAGCTTGTTCTTCGATTGTTTGAACGTATGGAGGTAAGATACCTACAAGGCCTAATTCCTTACGTTCTTCCATTGTAAATGCTGTACCCTTATTTTTGAATGGGTCGTTTAAAATTTCATGTGCACGCATTAGCTGCACCTCCATTGAATTAAAGTATTCTTAACACTGCAAAATTTTTTTGCTAGTTAACAATGGCATTATATTGCGGTTTAAATGTTATAGTCAAATTCTTGTCATAAGCTAAATCTTTTTTATCTCACCACTTTATTACCTGATACTTTGCCTTTTAGATAAAATTTATATTTTTTAAAACCTAAACGCTATTCCACCCCTTTTTATGTTATAATAAGTAATTATTATGATCGAAGGGGAGATTTTTATGAAGTTAAAGGATTTAGAATACTTCTATCAACTAGCCCAATTCAAGTCTTTTACTCGCGTAGCTAAGTATTTTGAAGTTAGTCAACCCACAATTTCTTATGCTGTTAAACGTCTTGAAGAAGAGCTTCAATGTGATTTAATCATCAAAGATCCTTCTCACCGTAACGTTGTTTTAACCCAACAAGGTGAAATCTTTGTTAAACAAGCGGAAGAAGTTCTAATTTTAATTCAAACTTCTATTAATAAGGTACGCCAATCACTTCGTCCTGAAGTTTCTGTTGGTTTCCCACCTATTATTAGTAACTATATTTTTAATCAATTAATTAGCAAGGATTATGCTCTACAAGATTTATCAAACATTAAAATGGTCCGCGGGGGGTCACGAGCTTTAATGTTAAGTCTTGAAAATGGCAAGCTTGATTTAAGTTTACTTGGATCACTAGAACCACTTGAAAACACACAATTAGTGATTAACCCTCTTTTTGAAAAAGATTTCTACATTGTTGTTTCTAGAAAACATCCACTAGCTAAGCAAAAAGAAATTTCATTTGCTGATGTCTTGGACGAAAAGTTTATTCTTTTAGATGAACAAAACATCCACCTTCAAGCGTTCAAGCGTTTGAACCACCGTTATATGGATCAAGCTAAGGCGCTCTTGAAAATTGATGATGTACAAGTTATCAAAGAAATGGTTAAGAAAAATATGGGAATTACATTATTATCTGATATCGCGCTTTCAGAAGATGATGAAACTGAATTAGTTAAGATTCCACTTGTTAAACGTGAAAAAACAACTTTCTATGCTAGCTATGCATATCCAAAGAACCTTGTTTTATCACAAGATTTAGTTAATTTCATTAATATCTTAAATTCTTTAGATTAATAAAAATAGGCGCTAGGTTGCGAAATATTCAACCTAGCGCCCTTTTTGTATCCAAAAAATCCCCCTTAAGCAAAAGCTTAAAGAGGATTTATGATTATAGTGATGGAAGCACAGTATTTTTCTTTTCGTGTTTTGGTGCTTTGTATGCTGGGGATTCTTTAGTTACATCCGAGTAGTAATCAATTTCTGAACTACTATCAGCCACCATATCATGACTTTCAATTCGTTTAGTTGAACCATCACGATATTTAATCACGACCGTGCCATCATCTTTGACATTAACGTTTGTTCCACTTGGAAAATCAGCTTGGTTTTGAGTAAGCACATCTTTTTTAACTTGCGCTTTTTCAGCGTCGGTTAAATGATTGGCATCGGCCACTTGCACCTTAACAGGAACCGTAATCACGGCTTTTTGGGCTTGAGTCATTGGTTTAATCAAATTCTTGCCGACAATGGTTGCTTTTATCTTGTTAGGATAAGTGAAAATTGTTGTTCCGTCATCTTGAATGACAATTTTGGTTCCTTTAGGGAAATTATTTTCACTCACTAACTTATCAAGCACTTCTTGTTTTTCTTTAGTTGTCAAGGCAGAGGAATCTTTAACGTAAAATTTTTCCTCGCCAAACAACTGGCTCTTAAGAATCATTGTGTTTGAACCGTCTGGGAATGAAATCATAATCATCCCATCTTTATTAACTCTAATCTTAGTTCCTTCTGGAAAATCATTGCTTTCAAATAATTTTTTAATAATGATTTTAATATCTTTAGCCGTTAACTTATCGCGATCCGAAACTTTAATGTTAATATCTTTTGGAATATTGATGCTAATTGTACTTGCCATTGCGTATGGACTTTCATTACGGAGCATTGGACGCATTGCTTGTGGCAAGGTTTGCACCATCACTTCACTAGCAAATGTCGCGGAAGCCTTAATTTCAGGCGCTATCACCGTTGTTTGACCGTTGTTTGCGACAAATATAGGTGTGATTTCAGGTAAGTTATTAGCTGAAATTACCTTTTCAACAATTTCTTGCTTTTCAGCTTGAGTTAATTGCGCTGGGTTTTTAACCGTTGTTTTTGTCGGCGCTTGAATGAGTGGTGGTGTTAATTCTAGGGCAACTGGTTTTGAAACCTCTTGGGCAATTGGTGCTTGCAATTCGACAACTAAGCGGCTTCCTGTAATCTTAGTTTGTGATTGATCACTATAGTGAATCACTGAAGTTGCATCCTCATCAACCGAAATGTTTGTACCTTCTGGGAAGGTATTATATTGTTGGATACTTTCTTTAACCTCTTGTTTTTCAACACCAGTTAAAGCCGTTACGTCTTTAACTTCGACTTTTGTTTCAGGATAAATCACCTTCACTAAATCAGCGATTGTAATCGTTGGTTTAGTGATTGTTGGTGGGTTATCGGAAACTTTAACTTCAGCTTTTTTTACCAAAGCAGCCCCATTAATTGAAGTTGTTGAGTTATCAGCGAAAATGAACTTCGTATCCGCGTTATCAGCAACCTCTACCACCGTATTTTGTGGTAATTGGTTGTTGGCATTGATTAAAGCAGACTTAACTTGTTGTTTTTCGCCAACGCTTAATTGATTAGTGTCTTTAACATCAATTCTAACATTGGGTAACTTGATCACCACTGTTTGACTAAGCGGTGTGTACTTTGGTTTGGCTTGCACAAGCTTGGTTCCACTAATGAATGTTTGCGACATATCAGCAAATGTAACCTTCACATCCGCGTTATCAGCGACCTCCACCACCGTATTTTGTGGTAATTGGCTGTTGGCGTTGATTAAAGCAGCCTTAACTTGTTGTTTTTCGCCAGCGCTTAAATGGTTTACGTCATTAACTTCCAACTTAATGCTTGGTAACTTAATCACTACTGTTTGGCTAAGCGGTGTTGCCTTTGGTTTTGCTTGCACAAGCTTGGTTCCGCTAATAAATGTTTGCGACATATCAGCAAATGTAACCTTCACATCCGCGTTATCAGCAACCTCTACCACCGTATTTTGTGGTAATTGGTTGTTGGCGTTGATTAAAGCAGATTTAACTTGTTGTTTTTCGCCAGCACTTAGATGGTTAACGTCATTAACTTCCAGCTTAATGCTTGGTAAGTTAATCACCACTGTTTGGCTAAGCGGTGTTACCTTGGGTTTGGATTGCACAAGCTTGGTTCCGCTAATAAATGTTTGCGACATATCAGCAAATGTAACCTTCACATCCGCGTTATCAGCAACCTCTACCACCGTATTTTGTGGTAATTGGTTGTTGGCGTTGATTAAAACAGATTTAACTTGTTGTTTTTCGCCAACGCTTAAATGGTTAACATCATTAACTTCCAGCTTAATGCTTGGTAAGTTAATCACCACTGTTTGGCTAAGCGGTGTTGCCTTTGGTTTGGCTTGGACAAGTCTAGTTCCACTAATATAAGTGTGGGAGTTGTCGGTAAATGTTAGTGTCACATCAGCGTTACTTTCAACCTTGATTGTAGTATTTTCTGGTAACTTGTTGGTTGTTTGAACCAAGTGTAAAACTTCTTGTCTTTCACTTAAAGTCAAATGGTTAACATCTACTACTTCAAGCTTATTGGTTGGGAAGTTAATCTTAACAAGCTGACTAATTTCAAGGGTTGGAAGTTGATGTTGAGGAGCGTTAGTTGGAACTTGTTTGACTGCTTGGATAATTAAATCCTGGCTAGCAATAAAAGCACCCGAGCCATCGGCATAAGTAATGTTGCTGCCCCACCATCAGTTACGTCAACCATCGTTCCGTCTGGTAACGTGTTATTAGCATAAATCGCTGTTGTAACTTGTTGTTTTTCGCCAAGTGTTAAATGACTTGGATCATTAACTTCAATTTTCTTTTCTAACCCATGAACTGTGACAACTGAACTAATTGGAAGTTCCGGTAAATTATAAGTTGGCACGCCTTGATCAGGGGTAATTTGAACAATTGGTTTAATTACTAGATCTGGACTGATAATATCGTCTGAGGTATCAGCATAAGTAATTGTTACTTGACCGTTATCAGCCACTTGAATTTTTGTCCCTTCAACCGGGAAATTCCCTGCGTTAACTTCACGGACGTTATCAATTACTTCTTGTTTTTCAGTATCCGTTAAATGATTTGCATCTTTGACGTCAACGAGCTTGGTTGGATAATTAACGTCGATGATTTCACCGACTGTTAACATTGTACCTGGTTGTACTGTTGGAAAATCACTTGGAATTTCATATTGCGCTTGTGTAGCGAAATTTTTCAACGGAATTAATAAACTCGTATTATCTTTAAATGTGATAACCAATCGTTGATTCTCACGATCGAAGCGGTAGTTAGTAATAATTGTTGGATCACTGTTAACCTTAACCCCAAAATCATAGAGGTTTTGTAAGTCGGTATCTGTTAAATTATTAATATCCATTACCGCATACTTATTGCCGTTTTCATCAGCATACTTAGTTTTAAAAGTTGCCGCTAAGTTAGCGTTAACTTTGACGTGAAGTTCAAGTTCATCAACTGATTGATCAGCATAAACTACTTGAATTGAAGCAACAAAATCCCCTGGAGTCTTGGTATCAGGTTTTGATACGATGTTAATTTGGTAATCTTTTGCTTCAGTTGGCATTTGTACAAATGCACGCACCATATCATCGGTAATTTTATCGTTTTGAGTTACAATAAGAGTTCCACTAATAGTTGGTTCAAATAAATCCTTGTTTGATTTGCTTGCGTCACGGTCGTCGTTGTATGAATCATAATCACTAAGAATTGTTAATGATTTTCCGGGATACACAAGCTTAGAGCCATCAATAAATTGAAGCTTAAGTGTCGCGTCATCAGCAACCGTAATTTCATCGACAATGGCTGCAATACCTTCATATTTAAAGATTGCATTGGCTTGCATAAATTCATCATAAACCAACTCTTTTTCACTATCAGTTAAGTGGTCTTGGTCCTTGACTGGAATTAAGTTAGGAATTCCTGAAATAAAATATTCCATTTGATCAGCAAATGATTCAACGACCTTAATTGGAACCTCAACATCCAAACTTTGAAAGCCATCTTTTAGGTCAACTTGGACGTTAACCTTACCTTTATCCCCGATTTCATCAGTACTTGGTAAAATTGTTCCTTCTTTAAGCTTCATTGTAGGCACTAAGAATTGGTTTAAGGCAATGACGTGTTCTAAGACGTTTTGCTCGGTTAATTCAGCCGTTCTTGGAACCATCACAGGAAGAACTACAATGTGCCCAGATGTGACGGGTGCTGATTGATAATCAACATCGGCATAAAGTTCTTTTAAAAAGGTATAACGTTTAGTAGTAAGGCCAACTTCAACTAAGAAACGATCTACGTTATCGGTAATATGTTCAACATTTTTGATCTTATAAGTTGCGGTTTGACCGTTTGTTAAATCAACCCCAAACTTAGGATATTTAGTTGGCACCATTGTACGAAGTTCTTTTTTAGTCATTTCTAAAATTTGGTTAACAACTTCGGCTGTAGCAAAGTTTTCTTCATTAATTACGAATTGCTTACGGCGATAAATTCCGACAATATCGATGTCCTTGCCGTCTTTTTCAATGACGAAAATGTTGCCGTCAATTTCTTGAGCTAAGTTGTACTTAAAGATGTCCTCTAGTTCACTTGGGTTATAGCTTTCTTTAGTCATTGGGACAATATGACCATAGTTTTCCAGATAAATCATCCCTGTCCCCTTATACCATCCATGACCCGGAACATAAGTGCTATCTTGATCATCTAGCTTCGTTGATTGTTCTTGGGCTTCATCTGATTGCGCTTCTACTTGTGTGGCTTGTGTTTGTGAAGCTTCACTTTCTGTGGCAGCGTCATCGTTTTTGGTTTCAGTAGCGGTTGTTGTGGTTGTTTTATCTGCAACATCTTGAGTTGTTGTCTTTTCATCTGCTGTGTTTGTATCTGTGACATCAGTTACTTCAGAAATTAAGTCTTGTTTGTTTTCGTTGTTGTTGTTTAAGACTTGTGATTCACTGAGATTTTGCGCAGTGTTTGTGCTGGTTGTTGTTGGTTCTTGCACTGTATCACTAGTTAAATCTTTATGGTTATTTGATGTTGTCACTTGGTCTGCGGATACCTTAGTTCCAAACATCATTGTCGCACCAACTAAAACGGATGCGACCCCTATCCCCATTTTCTTGATGGTGAATCGTTGCTTTTTATCTGCATATTTGTGTTGTTTGTAGAGCTTGTTGTTTTTTGAAAGCACGATTTTTTCCTTTCTCTTCTTTAATAGTTTTCCTTTTTAAACAAAATTATCTTTTTTTCTATACATATTATACAATATTTCACAATATTTTCAAACATTATTCGACTGTTTTTTACTGATATATAAGCCTTTCACAATATTTAAAGTTTCCAAAAATACATTGCGTTAAATTGAAATTTACTGGATTTTATTTAAGAATTTCTTAATCCGAAAAATTTATCCATAAAAACGTTTGTAAATCTTCAAAATCCGTTGTATACTAATCTCATAAATAAATGACTTACTTTTTGTAAGTGTAGAAACTAGAGGTATTTATCTATGAAGAAATTACTATTTATCGTTGGTTCACAACGTCACAATTCTTTTAACTATCAATTAGCTAACCAAACAAAAGAACTTTTAGCAGGTAAAGCAGAAGTATCAATCCTTGATTACTCAAAGGTTCCGGTTTTTAACCAAGACCTTGAAACACCTGTATTATCATCAGTTCAAGCAGTTAGAGATGAAGTTTTAGCTGCTGATGGGATTTGGATCTTCTCACCTGTTTACAACTTCTCAATTCCAGGTCCTTTAAAGAACCTTTTAGATTGGTTAAGTCGTGCACTTGATTTATCAGACACAACTGGTGCTTCAGCTTTAAACAACAAGTTAGTTACAGTTTCATCTGTTGCTAATGGTGGTTATGACAAAGTTTTTGAAAGCTTCAAAGAATTACTTCCATTCATCCGTATGCAAGTTGTTGGTGATTTCACTGGAACTCGTGTGAACGATGAAGCTTGGGCTGATAATAAACTTGTTGTTAGCGACGAAACTAAAGCAAGCTTACTTAAGCAAGCAGCTGCTTTATTAGCTGCAATTGATGAAAAGTCAGCAAAATAATTAATTTATAACGAAAATAACCAGAGGCGCTTGCCTTCTGGTTATTTTTATTTTATAAAAATATCTTTTTGTAATTTGACTTTGCTGCGGTGATCGATAATTGCAAATCCTAGTAAGCTTCCAATCCCGACAAAAATCCCGCCAAAAAGCGATAAGCGTTGTTTTTTATCTCCCGTTGCGGGTAAAAAGACGGGCTTTTGCTTGGCTGCTTTGACTTCAATGACGTCATAGACGGTTTGGCGATTAACTTGTGTATTCGTGTCAGTAGCTAAAACTGCCCCACTTTGACGATCGACACTTAGCCCTTGGACAACTTGGCCGTTATTATCGATAATCTTGGAACCGACTGCGACCCAGTTGCTGGCGCGTTGATTGTTTTCGTCGATAATTTGATTGCCGTTGACGTGAATGCCTTCTTTTGCGGCATCAGTAATCGCGGCTTGATTATCTTCACTCAAATCATCCTCAATGGAGCTTTGAGCATCCTTTTCTTTAGTATCTAAAGTAAGACTTGAACTTTCCTCAGCTGCAGCCGTTTTTTCACTGACTTCAATGAGCTCGGGCTTGTCTTCATTAGCTGATTTGTTTGCTTGATCTTCTTGATTTGGTTTCGGTTGATTTTCATTAAGGGTGGTTGCTGGCGGATTGATTGAAGCTGCTTGCACAGGATTTACTCCTAACAACATCAAACTTGCCATCGCAACGATAATGCTATATTTTTTTCTTATCATATCCGCTTTCCTTTCTTGTCTCACTCTTTATTTTATAGAAATCCCAGCCGATATTCAATGACAAAAATTTTAAAAATGTCAATGGTCGTGAAATTTGTTATAATTAAATATCATAATAAAAAAGAAAGGAGAAAACCTAATGAACCACCTACTAAAAACAACTTTAACCTTGCTTATTGGTAGTACGCTTTTGACAACAACAACCTTGGCCGCAGATATTAGCCCGACGCAACAAGCTAAAGATGTAAGCCAAGTTCCAACGTACTCGCATCAAATTGGCTTGGTTTAGGGAAAAATGCCAAACCCATTACTTTGCTTTCAAACACCTTAGCTTACAAAGATTTTGAACTACCCGCGATTAAAATCGCAGGAATCGCGTCACGCGATTACATTACGTGTACATTAAAAAACG
>NZ_BAML01000026.1 GCF_000615845.1 Ligilactobacillus hayakitensis DSM 18933 = JCM 14209 | reverse complement strand
TATTTGTTAAAAACAACTACTTTATAGTAACAAATATAATCAATCATGTCAACACTTTTTTAACATTTTTTTAATTTATATTTCGAATGCGTTACTTAAAAGTTACATCTTTTTAACGACAAGTAATATAGTATCAGTTTTTTTTTCGTCCGTCAACATTTTTTCTGAAATTTTTTTTAAATCTTTGAATAATAACAAAAATATCAAAAAAAGCGTTAACGATCAAGTTTACTCAACTTGCTTGTTAACGCTTTGATAATAATATACTAAATTATTTTTTAAGAATATTAGTCTTGCTTAGTAATTTTTTCCAATCCACCCATGTATGGACGTAATGCTTCTGGAATTGTTACACTTCCGTCTTCATTTTGGTAGTTTTCTAAAATAGCAGCAACTGTACGACCAACTGCCAAACCAGATCCATTTAATGTGTGAACAAATTGTAATTTACCATTTTCATCACGGTATTGAATGTGAGCTCTTCTTGCTTGGAAAGCTTCACAGTTTGAACAACTTGAAATTTCACGATAAGTATCTTGAGCCGGCATCCAAACTTCAAGGTCATGTGTCATTGCTGCACTGAACCCCATATCTCCTGTTGATAATGTAATCACGTGATATGGTAATCCTAGTTTTTCCATGATGTTTCCAGCATTTTTAGTCATCTTTTCTAATTCTTTATATGATTCTTCTGGCTTAGTATATTTCACCATTTCTACTTTATTGAATTGGTGCATACGAATTAAACCACGAGTATCACGTCCGGCACTACCGGCTTCTGATCTAAATGATGGTGATAACGCTGTAAAGTATACCGGTAATTTTTCTGTTGGAATCACTTCATCACGGTAGTAGTTCGTTAATGGAACTTCTGCCGTTGGAATCAATGTCATATCTTCACCATTAACTTGATACACTTGATCTTTAAATTTAGGGAATTGACCAGTACCAAACATTGATTGTGATTTTACAATATATGGTGGAATAACTTCTGTATAACCTTCATTTGCATGTTCATCTAACATAAAGTTATATACAGCACGTTCTAAGCGCGCACCAAGTCCTTTATAGTAAACGAAACGAGCTCCTGAAACTTTAGCAGCACGGTCAAAATCTAAAATCCCTAATTCTTCACCAAGATCCCAGTGTGCTTTGGGTTCGAAATTAAATTGACGTGGAGTTCCAACTTTATATAATTCTTCGTTTGCATCTTCATCTGCCCCTACTGGAATTGTAGGATTTGGCATATTAGGAATACGAGCAGCCATATCTAATTGTTCTTCTTCAACTTGGGTTAACTTTTCATCTAATTCCTTAATTTTTGCCCCCACTTCACGCATGGCAGCAATTTGTTCTGTTGCATCTTCTTTATTGCGTTTTGCTTGTGCAATTGCTTCTGAAACGTCATTACGCTTCTTTTTCAAACTTTCTGTTTCTACTAATAAATCACGACGTTCCTTATCTTTTGCAATTAAGGCATCGATTTCTTCAGCTTTTACGCCACGAGTTGCAAGACGCGTCTTATATTCTTCTGGATTTTGACGCATATCTTTCATATCTAACATAACTATTTCCTCCTAAATTTTTATCAAAACAAAAAGAGCCTTTTCTCCCCTCTATTGGGACGAAAAGACTCTTTACGCGGTACCACCCAAGTTCAGCAGTCAATCTGACCACTACACTCTTAGAGTTAACGATCTCCCGGACAGCATTACCTGTCAAGTTTAATACGCTGGAGTTTCGGCTCGTAGTTTTCACCAACCACTACGTCTCTTTAGTGCTTACTTATGGCGTACCTTGTGTTTCGATATCATTTGTTTATATATTATTACTTTTTAACATAAATATCAAGCGTGAAATTAATTTTCTTTGTTAACCTTATGTGGAGTTAAATCAACTTCTTCCAAAGGAATAACTTTGGTCTTATGTTTTAATTTATAATAGATAAATAATACCAAGAATAATGGGACTGACATATATGTTACCCCAATAGCTTGCCAATCTAAGTTAGCAAATGACTTCAAATCTTGACCAATGATTACTAAGATACATAATACTAATGCCATTAATGGTCCAAATGGGAACCATTTTGCACGGTAACGTAATTCGTTTAAATCATGACCTTGAGCTTTGAATGCTCTTCTGAAACGATAGTGAGAAATTGCAATTCCCACCCAAGCGATAAAACCAGTTAAACCACTAGCACTTACCAAGAATGTATAGATTTGGTCACCTGATTTTGAAACGCTTGATAAGAAAGTTAACAACGCAACAAAAGTTGTTCCTAATAAAGCCGGCATTGGAATCCCACGCTTGTTAACTTGTGAAAATACTTTTGGCGCATCTTTTGTTTCTGATAATGCAAATAACATTCTCGTTGAAGCATACATCCCTGAATTAGCAGCAGAAATTACTGAAGTTAAAATAACCGCATTCATAACAGCAGCAGCTGAGGCTAAACCAGCACGCTTAAATACTAATGTGAATGGTGAAATTGCAATATCTGTTGCTTCTGAACCTAACAAGTTAGGACTTGTATAAGGAATCAAGCAAGCAATTACAAAAATTGATAAGATGTAGAATAATAAAATTCTCCAGAATACTTGACGAATTGCCTTTGGAATACTCTTTTCAGGAGTTGCAGATTCACCGGCTGTAATCCCGATTAATTCTGTTCCTTGGAATGAGAATCCAGCAACAACAAACACGCTTAAAATTGCTGGAATTCCACCAACAAAAGGTGCTTTTTTATAAGTGAAGTTTTCTAAGTATGTGGCATGACCACCCATAATTCCAAAGATTGTCAAAATTCCGACTACTAAGAAAACAAGCACTGTAATTACTTTAATCATTGCTAACCAATACTCAGTTTCACCAAATGATTTAACTGATAAAGCATTGATTAAAAAGATAACTGCTAAGACAATTAAACTAAAAATCCAACTTGGAACATGTGGGAACCAATACTTCAAAACAATTGCACTAGTTGAAACGTCAACAGCAACTGTAATTGCCCAGTTAAACCAATAGTTCCACCCCATTGCAAATCCTAAAGCCGGATCAACAAATCTTCCGGCGTAAGTAGCAAATGACCCTGTGACTGGAAGATATGTTGCCATTTCCCCCAATGATGTCATTAAGAAATAAACCATAAGCCCAATTGCAATATATGCAACTAATGCTCCACCTGGACCTGCACTTGAAATTGCAGATCCACTAGCAACGAACAACCCAGTCCCAATACTACCTCCAAGGGCAATCATTGAGACGTGGCGTGTTTTAAGGGAACGTTTAATTTCCCCTGTATTTGTCGAATTATTATCAGACATGATGTCTCCTCCAAACTATATATAAATTATTCTAGAGGTATGGCAAACAAAAAGCGCATGTCGTAACATGACATGCGCTTTATCTATCAAATTAATTCTCTTTAATTAAGTTTCGATAGCGCTCCGTAAGAAATTTCTTACGACAGTCCTTGACCTATTAAGTCAAGGCCCAATGTACTAATGAAAAAGCATTAATACACTTCGGCGATGCTTCCTTTCAGATAATCTTCTTCGTTGCTTTTCAACTCTAATTACTTACTAATAAGAATCGCGACCTCTGTTCGACACTTAATATTATACATAACTATATTTATTATGCAAGATTTAAATTTTGCAAAATTTTATTTTTCTGCTTCGGTAATTCCAGCATGAACTTGTTTTAAATCAAATTCTGCTTGTTTAAAATCTGAACTAGCGATTGGAAAATGTTGTTCAACCGTTTCAAATGGCTGTAATTCAACTACTACATCTTCGATTTCAAACTCTAAAATATGTCCACCCATACTTAACGCTGAATTCAAATAATGTAGATGGTATCCAGAAGCTGTCATTCCATGAAATAAAGCGGGTGAATAATAACCAACAATTGTTCCTTTAGAATTATCTTCTGTAAACACAACTTGGTCTTTAGCAACATCCATTAAAGATGGATATGGTTTTGCTTGAGCTTTTACAGAGCGTGTCTTAACATTTTTAAAATCTCCGGTAAGCTTAATTCCTACAAAAAGATTTTGATAATCATATTCTGAAGCAATTTTCTTTTCTAGATCAAACATCTTACAATTTTGAAGTCTAAATTTATCTTTAGCATGATAAAAATGCGCGTTGGAAAATGGAGTGGTTTCATTTTCAGCAACTGTTCTTACTTTTCCATCGCTTGTAACAAGATACGCTACGCCATCTAAGATTATCATTTCACCACCAAGCGCATCCGTTGTTCCAATTCCTGTATCACCGTGTTTGAGCAGTTCCCCAACTTTCATTGTCCCATCAAACAATCCTGGTACTAATAAAGCTAAAGTTCCATGTTGAAATAATCTACTTGTATCTACCATAACTTATTCCATCCTTTATTAGCTTAGTGTAATTGGTCTTCAAGCATTTGTTCACCTAAAGCTTTGTTATCACTATAGTCAACTGGGATATCAACGATAACCGGACCTTTAGTTGCGAATGCTTGATCAAGGACTTTTTCTAAATCTTGCGGATTTTCAACGCGAAGTCCTGTTGCCCCAAAACTTTCAGCGTATTTAACGAAATCAACCGGACCAAAGTTAACCCCTGCACTTTTACCGTACTTCATTTCTTCTTGGAATTTAACCATATCATAGTGACCATCATTCCAAATAATATGCACGATATTTAAATTCAAGCGTACTGCTGTTTCTAAATCTTGCGATGAAAATAGGAATCCTCCATCCCCAGATACTGAAACAACTTGCGTATTTGGTCGCACTAAAGCAGCTGAAATTGCCCATGGTAAAGCTACTCCGAGCGTTTGCATACCATTACTAAATAACAAGTGTCTTGGATTATAACTTCTAAAGTGACGTGCCATCCAAATATAAAAACTTCCAACGTCAACTGCGACTGTCATTTCGTCACTTACGCGATCTTGAAGCGCTTGAATGATGCTTAACGGATGTGAAGTTGTTTGCCCTTCTTTTAATGCAGGTGGTTCATCTCGCATCTTTAATTGTTCTCTTAGTTTTTCAAGATATACTTTTGAAGCTTCAGGTAAATCAAAACCTTTCATATATGGTAATAAGAAATCAAGCGTCTGTGAAATATCTCCCACTAATTCTTTTTCTGGTTGAAAATGCTTATCTACTTCAGCACGCATTGAATCAATTACAATAATGTTAGCCTCCGCTTCTTGGTTCCAATTTCGAGGCTCATATTCAATTGGATCATAACCAACTGCAATCACCAAATCAGATTGCTTTAATAAGTTATCTCCTGGTTGGTTTCTAAATAATCCTACACGGCCAAAGAAGTCATCTTCTAGTTCACGCGGAATAATCCCTGCCCCTTGGAAAGTTTCAACAACTGGCAAATGCGTATCACGCACGAGATTGCGAATTGATTTAGTTGTTTCCGGATCTGAAGCTCGCATTCCTAAAAGTAAAACTGGCAATTGCGCAGTTTTAATTCGTTGTGCCAAAAGAGTTGATTCAATTGGACTGGCTGGCCCTAAAATGGGTGATGGCATTGGAGCAATTGGCTTAGTTTTTGTTTCTGAATCAGTTACATCTTGAGGAATTGATACAAAACTTGCTCCTTGTTTAGCTGCTTCGGCTTCTTGATAAGCATTGGCAATTACTTCAGAAATATTTTCTGGCTCTTGAACTTCAGCTGCATATTTAGTAATCGGATCCATTAATCCTACATTATTCATACTTTGGTGTGTTAACCGAGTCAAATCAGTTCGTTGAACCTGACCTGAAATCGCAAGCACTGGATCTCCTTCCGCTGTTGCGGTTACTAATCCCGTAGCTAAATTAGAAGCTCCCGGTCCAGAAGTGGTTAAAACTACTCCTGGCTTACCTGTAATTCTCCCTACACCTTGAGCCATAAACGCTGCATTTTGTTCATGGCGCGTAATAATTAATTTAGGTGCTTTCGGTTAGTAGGATGCTCTAACTTTTCAAAAACTCGATCGATTTTAGCCCCAGGAACACCAAAAACATATTTAACATCATGGTTTACCAAGCTATCAATAATTGCATCGGCACCGAATCTTTTTTCTTTATCTTTTGTCATCAAAAATCCTCCTTTGGTCTACACTGTTCTTATTTCTCTTTCATGATAACATCACAAACAAAACATTTCCATAAAAAAGCAAGCTAGAAAAAAGCCTGTTATTAGCTTCTTTCTAGCTTGTAAATTGCTTTTATTTTAGGATCTAAAATACTTGCTGGAAGCATTGTTTCAAATTCAAACCCTACTTTTTCAAGCGTTTTTATTGAGGCAATGTTTTCTGGATAAACCGCAGCTAAGAGTTCTTTGAAGTATAAACCATCACTTTGCAACAAAGCACTTAAAGCTTCTTGCATATAGCCGTGATGCCAATGATCTTCATTTAACATAAAGCCGATTTCACCTTTAAATTCATCGGATGGATTTAAAAAGACGACGATATTGCCGATGACATGCTCATCTTTTTGAATAACCCATGCCTTTTGTTTTAAAAGCATCTTGATAAATTCAACACTTTGCTCTTTTGTTTTTATTGGAGCAAGTCCTGCCAAACGACAGACATTTTCTTGTGTTAAATAATGATGCATATCGTTAGCATCATCTAATTCTAAAGGTCGCAAAGATAAATTATTTGTTTTTATCACTATCTATCTTTCCTTTAAAATCATATTTACGCTTGGGACTTTGAGGTAAAAATGCTAGTAAAAGGCTAAAGAATTCGCCAAACATCGGAATAAAACGCAAAATTATCCACCAACCAGATATTCCCGCATCATGATAACGCCGAATTGTAGCAGTTAATGTTGTGATGACATACCACAATAATAGCAATAATAAGATTACCGCTAACATTGGGTGTTTTATCAAGTACGCTTCTTGCATAAGTGCCATCATTGGTTGATTAAAAATTTTTTGAATTAATAATAAGAAAAATAGAGTTATCAACGATACTCCAATATACCCTAAAAAGAAGTTCGCGCGTCCCATCGCTTTATTAACCTTAAATATATCTTTTATAATTAATCGAACTGAACCACTTAGTGTTGGAATTGGCGTTTCATTTAACCTCGTATTAATCACAATAAGGTTGGATGAAATTTCACCATTTTTAATTTTTTGATCGATTTCAGCGGTTAATTTTTGAAACTCTGCTTGTGTCATTTGATCAAGCGGCTTTCCCATGTTCTTTTCGCTATTATTCTCAGCCGGTTGGGTTTGAAAATTATCATTTAAGATGGCTTGATCTGCCCCACAATGAACGCAATAATTTGCATTTACTGGGATTGGCAACTGACATTTTTTACATTTTTTTGTCTCATCTGAAGTTGGCTTGACAATCCCACATAAGGGACAAGGGTGATTTTCTTTTAATTCACGCCCGCAACGTTGACAATACATTTAATCTTGCACCTCCTAAATATTTGAAAACTTAAATTTGGGATATTGTTTTAATTTTTGAGCATGTTTACGATATAAAAAACTACTAAACATTACCCACGAAAAACCAAATAATACAGCTCCAATCACATCACTTAGATGTAATTGCCCTAAATAAATACATGCAATACTGGTTTCAATTAACCATACCAATAAAATAAAGCCCGTAAGGTAAGCTAAGGCACGATCTTTAAAATATGGTAAAAAAATTAAAAAGACGATTGCACTTAAAATAACCATCCCTAAAACGTGTAACCCCGGAAATGCATAGCCTATTTCTGGTTCAACCCGATGACTAAATAAACTCCGAATTGTAAAGCGAATGATTCCGCCTAAAACTAATCCGATAATCACGGTAAACGTTACCCACATTCCAGGAATTTGCCACCGAATAAAAAAGAGGACAACTGCCAAAATTCCAGTATAAATTAATGCCATCCGCGTACTTGAAAGCGCACTAATCACATTAAAAAAGAGGACTTTTTCACTGGTTATTTCTTTTGTTGTTAATTCATAAATATTTCTATTTAAATCATGTAACGAATTAGGTGCAATTAAAACAACTAAATATAATGCTAAAAATGCGATTGTAAAAAAGATGGCTAAATTAAGCAACACTTGCTGTTTTTTAACTAACATCCTTCCATCTCCTTCAACTTATTAAATTCCTTTTTCTAAATACAATATACAACATATTATATCATTCTTAAGAAATTTTTTCTAAAATTGCCTTCATCCCTTTTATTTCCGATGGTTAAATATGATATTATAATCAATGAGATTAAATAAAGATTTAACTCTAAGACTCGTAATTTAGAGTTAGTTAACTTAGGAGTAATCAGATTATGAATAACGATAATGACAACAACCATACTAATGATTTTGATGATAGCGATGAAGTTGAATTAAGAGCTTCTCATCATAAATCACCTCATCCAATTTTACGAACTATCTTTTTTTGGTTCCTATTATCTTTAGTTGTCTTAGGAATTTGGGGCGGGCGCTTCATCTTTGAGAAATATAACAGTGCCCACAAAGCTGCCGATTCACTTTATCTTCCCAATAGTATGATTAAAGTTCGAGATGTTAAAACCGAATTAAAACAAGGACGTCCGATTTCAATTCTTTTGCTTGGGACTGATACTGGGGCTTTAGGACGCAATTTCCGTGGTCGAACTGATACAATGATTTTAGCCATTCTTAATCCGCGTGATAAAAAAATGACTCTAATCTCTTTGCCTCGTGATGAAGCTGTTTCAGTTTCCGGTTATGAAGATTATGCTCCTACTAAATTAAATGCTGCATATTTCTTTGGCGGAGCTAATGCTGCCGTTCGAACTGTTCAACAAGATTTAAATGTCCCCATTGATTTTTTTGCCCTTGTAAATATGGGTGGTCTTGAACATTTAATCGATGCTGTTAATGGGGTTGAAATTAATCCATTAATGACATTTTCATATGGCGGCTATTCTTTTACTCAAGGTAAAAAAACCAATATGAACGGAAAAAAAGCTCTTGCTTATGTCCGGATGCGCTATGACGATCCTAAAGGTGATTATGGTCGCCAAGAACGACAACGACAAGTGCTAATGCAACTTGCATTTGACGGAACGAATTTTGAGAATTTAATTAACCAAAAATTCCTAGATTCTTTATCAAAACAAATGCAAACAGATTTAACTTTTGACGATATGCTTCTTTTAGGTAGTAAATATCGCATTGCAACGCATAATATGGATTCCGATCATCTCCAAGGGACTTCAGAAATGCTTTATGGTGAATCTTTTGAAGTTCCATCTAAAAAAGAAAAACAACGGATTACTAACAAAGCCAGAGAAGCGCTTGAATTAAAACCCGCTAAAACCGGATCAACAACGGGTAAAGACTTCCACATCAATACTCAAATAATCGATCCTGACCGTACTTAAATACAAAATAAAAAGAGGTTGAAAAATTTTTTCAGCCTCTTTTTATTTTTGTATTTTCTATTTTGCTGCTCCCTCCGCAGTTTCTGATGCAGCTGGTTGCTCATTTTTTATTGGACTTTGAACTGTTTGTTCTACCGTATCTTGTTTGGTTGGTTTTTGAAGAGTCTCTTCACTTCGATTTTTTTCATTTTTAGTTTGTATCTGTGAATTTGATCTTTCATTATAAGTCGATGCATTATTTAAATTTGGAGTATAAGTTCCCGTTGATTGTTCAACTAACCCATCATCTGCATCAATCTCGCTTGATGTTTTATGATTTTTCTTAGTTGTTGCTGCTGTCTTTAATTGCTTTAAGCCTAATGCTTTTCTTAAAATATTAGCAACACGTTTGCGTTCACTACTATCAGCAACTTCAAAAGATTGTCCATCAACAATTTCTGTAGTTCCTTGAAGGTGATCAGATTCCATGTTATGAGTCGCAACCCGATATTTAGTTCCTAAAACCTGTAAATCATCAAACGTTAAATCTGTTTTGATTTGTTCTGAAACCGAATCTAAGAAATTTTGATTAATCAAACTTGTAAAGGCACTTGCCTTAAATGCTAACTTCATTAAAACTTGACGTTGACGTTCTTGGCGACCGTAATCACCTTTAGGATCATCATAGCGCATGCGCACATAAGCGAGCGCTTGTTTTCCCATCATCTTTGTTTTTTTGCCTTTTTTAAAAGTATAGCCGCCATATGAAAATGACATTACTGGTTCAATTTCAACCCCACCAACGGCATCGATGAGGTTACGAATTCCCCCCATGTTAATAGTGGCATAAAAATCAATTGGCACATCTAAAAGATTTTGAACAGTTTTAACGGCAGCTTTAGGGCCACCATAATCATATGCAGAGTTGATTTTTGATGGTGCATTTTCTTCATAACCAGCAACTTCCACTAAGGTATCACGTGGTAATGAAACTAAAGTCATTTTCTTATCCTTGGGATTCATTACACATAAAATCATCGTGTCAGTCCGTCCAGTATCTTTTCTTCCTAACGCTCCCGTGTCAGTTCCCATCAATAGAACACAGATTGGTTTGCCATCCTTTAAGGTTGCATTTACATTTCTAGATTTAGTCATATTCGTTGATTGGAAGATTGAATCTGCTGCTTTATGCGCTTGTAAGTACTTGTGCATCCCAAAAAATACTAAAAATGCTACAAGTGCAATTCCGATAATTTTGCTCCATTTTGCTTGGCGTTTATTTTTTTCTCTATTTTGCTGATTACGTCGCATTTGTGAACGGCTTAAAGGTTCACCCATGGTTTCAAAATCTTTATTACCCTTATTATTATCCATTAATATCCTCCCACAATTTAGACAAATATATATCTCAATAGCATATAAACTAGTATACCAAAAAGTTAACTTAATACCTAGTTAATCTATACTGATGTAATTTTAAAATATACTTGGCCGACTAATTCTGCCAAAAAAAATCCCATTGCAATTGATCCAGCAATCAAAGCTGCTTGAACTGCATAATTGATTCCTAGCTCCACATTGCCAAATACAAAATATCTAGCCGCCCGATAAGCTTGTCCTCCTGGAACCAAGGGAACTAGACTTGGAATGTTAAATAAAATTGTCGGCATTTTCTTATAACGCGCACAAATAATAGAGAGTCCGCCAATGACAAACGCCGCAATCAAATTAGCCATAATGCTACTTTGTAAACCATTATTAATCCCTAAATATGTTAACCATCCCAAAACACCTATTATCCCACAGGCATTTAAGGCTTTTCTTGGTATATTAACAATTATGCCAAAGCCAATTGTCGCAAGATAACTAAAAAGTATTTGTAAAAAAATATTCATTGTTCATCCTCACATAAATTTCAAAACTAAAGCAATCCCAAACCCAATCGCACAGGCCGTTAATAATGCTTCAACTCCTCGGGCAACCCCACTTAATAAGTGTCCAGCTAAAATATCTCTAACTGAATTCATGATTGCAACTCCGGGGACTAATGGCATGACCGCTGCAATGATTAGCATATCGACTTGTGTGCCTAAGTGATACTTCACTGCTAATACTGCAAGCATCCCGATGGTAAACGAACTTAAAAATTCATTAACGAAGCGAATTTTAAAATTCATCTTGATAATGTAATAAACACTGTATCCAATAACTGAAATAATTCCGGCCGGTAAAAAGTCTTGCCATTTTCCGCCGTATATCATTAGTAATGGAGAACTTATGATAAAAGCCGCTAATAACTGCCAATGCCATGCAAAAACCGGAACTTTTTGATCAATTTCTTTTAACTTTGAGTACATTTGCTCAACTGTTAATTTCTTATTTTGAAATTCACGTGAAACGTCATTAACCCGCGCCACTTTTTCCAAATCAATTCCATGATTTTGAATCGGTTCAACTTGCGCAATGTTATTATCAACAACTGATATCATAAGACCGGTTGTCGTTTCGAAAATTTTCGGATTTTTAATTCCGCCATTTCTGGCAATTCGATATAAAGTATCATCAACACGTGTCATATCAGCGCCATTTTCAATCATAATTTTCCCAGCTAACATAATAGCGTCTGTTAATACCTTAATTTGTTTGTCCAAAACTTCACTCCCCCAACTTACACCAAAGGCCACTGAAACAGTGGCCTAAGTTATTATTTAACAAAAATATAATGTGCAGCGTTATAGCCAATTGTTGTTGTTTCGCCTGTTTGAACCATTATTAATGATATCGGTCCATCAAATGGAGCTTTATCCACGACTTTAACTTTATCGCCTAAGCTTAAATGAATATCATTGATATAAGTTAATAATTCATGGTTATCAATAAAGCGATCAACTTCCACTATTTGACCAGGTTCGATTTCAGAAAGGGTAGTGTGACTTTCTTCTTCATAACTACCGTCTTTTGATGGAATAACACCACCGTGTGGACATTCTTTTGGTTCTTCAAGAAAATCATATAATTTATCGATTAATTTATCACTTGCTACATGTTCTAATACTTCAGCGTCATCATGAACTTCGAAAAGTTCATAGCCTAATTTTTCCACTAAAAAAGTTTCCCACAAGCGATGGGTCCGAATCAAATCTTCCGCAACTTTTACGCCTTTTTTGGTTAATGATATTCCCGCATAGGGGGTATGATCAGCTAATCCTTCTTTAACTAACTTATTGACCATTTCTGAAACTGACGCTGCTGCTACATTCAATCCAATTGAAATTTGCTTATTGGAAACTTTTTTCTTCATTCCGCCAAGTTCAAAAATAATTTTTAAATAATCTTCTTTTTTTGGTGTCATTCTTTCACCTCTAATCCACACTAATTCTATAGTAACCATTATAGCAAACTTCTGCTTATTTTTCCTATCTTAAATTGACGCTTATTCCGTTAGCTTCGATAACATTTTGCATATCTTGCGGTAATCCAATCGTAAATTCTTTTTTTACTTGTTGAAATGGATCGATAAATGATAAGTGGTAGGAATGGAGTGCTTGCCGATTAATTCCTTGATTCATTAAGCCGCCATATAATTCATCGCCCAATAAAGCATGGTGATGATAACTAAAATGTACCCGAATTTGATGGGTTCTTCCAGTATGTAACCGACAGCGAATAACACTTAGCACTTCATTGGTTTGTAGCTGCCAATATTCAGTTTTAGCATTCTTACCCGTCGCTTGAACCATTTGCCCAATCCCATCTGGTTTAGGCCCTAAAGCTTCCGTGTAAAAACCATGTTCTCTAGCTTGTCCTTGAATTAAGGCCACATAATCTTTTTGGATTAAGTGCTCTTCAACTTGTTTATTAATCAACCCTTGTGCAAAACGATTTTTGGCCACTAACATCAAGCCACTTGTATCACGGTCTAATCTCGTAATTACATGTGGTACTAAATCTTTATGCCCTGTATTTTGTAAATGATATTTAATCCGATTAACCATCGTATGGTCGCGGTCACTGGGTCCAGGAACACTATTAACTCCTGCTGGTTTGTTAACAACTATCCAATTACTGTCTTCAAAAATAATCTCTAACGGCTTTGAGCTGATTGCAACGTTAGGATCACTTTGTTCAATTGGTAAAATTAATGTTACCTCTCCGGTTGTTATTTCATAATCCAGTTTTCTTTTTTTACGATTTACAATCACTTTTCCTTGCCCTTGCTTTAAGCGACTCAAGATACGATGACTTAACCCTTTTTGCTTCAAAAATTGCTTTAAAGTTTGTGGCGTTTCATCTAATTTTTTCCATGTATATTTCATTAGCGCCCTCTCTTAAAAGAAAATCTAAACTTCCGTAAAAATCCTAATACTACAGCCAAGCCTCCAAGAATCAATTCTCCGATTGCTAATGTCATCATTTGAGCTTTAATTGCACTTATAAATGTTTGTAGTAATTGATTAGCAATTTGGTTTGGGGTGATATTAGAAAAAAGATTAGTAAAACTAAAAGCCATTTGTAAAATTAATATTACTAATCCAGAAATAATAAATCCGATTCCAAGATAATGAAACCAACCAAATAAATTGCGTTGTACTAACAAAATCACTCCGCCTAATCCAACTACCGCAATCATTCCCACAACCATTACCATACTTACGTAACCATCAATTGATGAAATTGTATTCATGAAGCTACTAATTTGGCTATTTGCTAAATTTTGCGTAAAAATATTGGCGACTGTGCTCGTTAACGGCGACAATACTTGATCAATCATCCCTGAAGGTAAGCCCAATTGACTAATTTCTTCAGTCAAATTGTGTTGAATTTGATGACTAAGTTTTTCTTGATCAATAATTTCTTCATTTCCAGCGTAAAGATTTTCAATCACATCCGTTAAATCATCTTCAAATTGTTCTTGTGTAATAAATTCTGTATCTTGAGGAAGAGTAATCCCATATCCTGATATCGCATTAATAATCGCGGTGTTCGTTTGCTCATACATTTGGGTAACACTATCATCTTGCATTAATGTTTTCGCTGTAAAACTCGAATTTAAAATTGTTGTTTTGATGATAAAGGCAACCGAAGTTATTATTAAGACTACCGTCAATAAAAATGTCATAAATCGGCTTATACCTTTTTTGGGCCTTTTTTTTGGTATTTGCGGTTGAATTATTTGTGCTTGTTCTTGCATGTTTTTTCCTTTCAAATTGCTTTTCTTGCTTATTTCTAATATGATACTTTTATATAAATTATATCGAAGGGAGACATTAATTTGAAGATTTCTTCAAATCAAAAGCGTCCGTTTTACGCTGGGGTCTTTTTATTACTTTTTTTCATCCTCGCGCTTTTAGTAAAAACTCACAATCCAATTATCTTGAAATTCGATCATGTAATTCAAAATTTATTAGTCCCATTTACCAATCCCACTGTAACTAAAATTGTTGAGGGCATCACCTTTTTAGGTGGTCCCTTAATGGCAACTATTTTTTCTTTGATTGTCATTTTCTACCTTTACTTCCGCCATAATCTTAGTGCCGCAACGTGGGCGAGTCTGACTTTAATTGTCAGTAATTTAATCAATTACGGAATTAAAATTGCACTGCAACGTCCGCGTCCGTTTGATAAACTAGTTCCCATAAGCGGCTTTAGTTTTCCTAGCGGCCATACTCTTGGCACGACAATTTTTATTTTCTTTGTCATTTTCCTAGTTGCACCAACAATTAACAACCAATTCATTAAAAAAATGGTTCAAATTTTTGGTTGGATATGGATTATAATTATTGCCATGAGCCGCATTTATCTTCACGTTCATTATCCTAGTGATACGCTTGCCAGCGTTATTTTAGCTAGTTTTCTTTGGATGATTTCGTTAATTTGTTGGCAAAAATTTTTCGAAAAGTAAATAATTCTGCAAAAGACCACCTATTATGAGGGTTTATCCTCATTGGTGGTCTTTTCATTATTAGAAGTTGGCGTATTATTTCCAGATTCTGGGCTCGGTGTTTTGTCTAAAATATCCTTATTTTTTTGTGCCTTGGTTTCAATTTGGGGTACTTTTGGTTGCTGTGATTGATTTTCTTCTTGATTCAAAGGAGGAGCTTGTTGCTTAGGTTGTTGTTTAAACTCTTGATTTAATTTTTGTTGAGCTTTTACAATTTGTTTTAATGCTTCATTATTTGTAAATTGAAGCTCATATCCATTATTTAAATACTTTTTCAAATATGGTTGATTAGCAGTTGGATCAAATAAAATTGTCACTAAAGCTTGATTTGATTCATTATAATGACCTAAACCAGTTAAATAAAGAGCTTCATCATAACTCTTTTGATAAATTTTTTCTTTTTTCAAAATCTTATTGATAAATTTTATTTTTTTCTGAGCCCTTTTTGTTAGGCGGGCATAAGCATTAGTAGTTTTAACGTCTTGATATGCTTGCAGTGCCCCGTGATAATCTAGGTTATCTTGCTTAATTTTTGCCTCACGGTACTGTTGGACTTGTTTTAATTTTAATTTTGCATCATCATCTTGATTAGTCTTTTGCAGCGCATTTTTCAAGTAGTACTCAGTATTGTTATAGTCTTTGTTATTAAGCGCCTTATTGGCTTGTTGCATAAAGTGTTGGTATTGTTCATTGGTATCTTTTACCTTCGCATAACCATATCCACCAAAAATTATCGCAACAAATATTACCATTAAAATTTGAATTTTCCACTGTTTCATGTTTTTTCCTCCCCCTTTCTTAACTTATCCCCATCAAAAACAAATTTAAAAATACGTTAATCTAAATAACGTGTATCTTTTTTTGTAATTAAAGCATACCACAATAACATTGCATTTGGTTTAATCATTTTTCTTAAACCATGATACTAAAAAAGCTATCTAGGATAATTCTAGATAGCTATATATTTTTTACCAATGTAAGCCGACTGTAAATAAAGCAACCGCAATTAGACCAACTAAAACTGAAAGTCCCATTGAACGAGTGCGATAAGCTACAACCATAACAATTAAAGCAGATAAAATCTTACCAATATGATGAAAACCAGTAAATGTATAGTTGTGTGTGTTAATAAATAAGTCACGAACAACTAATGATGTGAATAATGATACTGGCACGTATTTCATCCAGGCATTAAACCAACTAGGAATTTCTTTACTAGTAAAAATACGAAGAGGAATAATACGGGGTAAGAATGCTGCAATTGCAGCTAAAACTACTAAAATATAGTGATCAAATGCTGTATAATGCATAATTATTCAGCCCCTTCCTTAGTTACTACTTTTTTACTTGCTTTTGGCTTATGACGTTTTAACCAAGGACTTGAAAAATCTGTTCCTTTTTTAGTTAATTTTTCTTCAACCATAAAACCAACAAATGAAGCTAATAATGTTGCAACAATAAGTCCCATTGTACTCTTCATAATTACTAAAGCAATAATTGCAAGCACACCTGCAAGTAAACTAATTAGTAATGTTAATCTATTTCTTAATTGCATTACAATCATGTATAAGAACATCGCTGTCAATGCAAAATCTACTGTTTCTAAATAATCCTGAATTGGTAACAATCCACCTAAGGCTGCACCTAAGAAGTTTGAAACTGACCAGAATAATAATGTCCAGTGTTCAACTTGTAGCGCATCTTTCGGTTCCCAACTTTTATCTGTCGCAAACTTCAAGTAGTTAACGGCATAGTTTTCGTCGTTCATTGAAGCTCCAAAAAAGTATAAGAATTTCTTTGAAGTTCCACGAACATATTGTGATAAACTTGATCCTAATAATGCATAACGTAATTCTAAAAAGAAAATCATCATAACAATTGTATGCATTGGTGAGTTAGTTGTTAACATTGAAGCAATTAAGAATTGTGCCCCACCTGAAAATACTAAAATTGAAACTAATAGTGCTGTGAACGCATTAAAGCCTGCAACATTCAAAAGAATCCCACAAGCAAATCCGATCGGCACATAACTTAAACATAATGGGAGGGCTACTTTAAATACCTCTACCCAACGTGATTGTGTTTTTTCCACGTTATAGCCTCCAAAAATTATTATCAATGTGCTTATTATAACATATGGTTTTACTATTTTATACCTTATTAACCCCTTTACAAATGTATTATTTTTGTAAATAATTAAATTTTTTTAAGTTTTCTTTAAATTTCCAACATAATTGGGGTATGGTCTCTTCTTTGTCCGGAATCTAACATGTTAGACACTTTAATTTGATCAGCAATTCGATTACTTGTAAGCCAATAATCAATTCTCCAACCAGAATTGTTTTGTTTACTTGTTCTTGAGCGTTGCGCCCACCATGAATAAACTCCAGTTACTTTTCCATTAACATAACGGAAACTATCTGTAAAACCTTGATTTAATAAATTTGTAAAACCAGCACGTTCTTCGTCTGTAAAACCGGCTGAATGATGGTTAGTTTTTGGATTGGCCAAATCAATTTCTTGATGGGCAACGTTAAAATCCCCACTTGCAAGCACTGGTTTTTGTTGATCTAATTCCTTTAAATATGCGGCATATTTTTCATCCCAAATTTGCCGTTGCTCTAATCTTTTCAACCCATCTCCTGCATTTGGCGTATAAACTTGAGTGACAAAAAATTCTGGAAATTCAAGGGTGATAATGCGCCCTTCGCTATCCATTGGTTCTGGTGCTCCAATTTCCGGATAAGTCACTTCAGGCGTTAAATCTTTTTTATATAAGAACATTGTTCCCGCATAACCTTTGCGAGCAGGTTCAACCGAAGAACGCCACACAAATTCATAATCAGCAAACATTTCTTCTAAAATCGCTTGATGCTTTTTAGATGGACCTGAACTTGGCAATTTAGTTTCTTGAATTGCGATAATATCTGGATTTTCGTTTAAAATTGTTTGTAATACTTCTCGACTTAAAACGGCACGTGCAGAATCACTTGTTAAAGCTGCATTTAAAGAGTCGATATTCCATGAGATAAGTTTCATTAAAAACACCTCTTATTCTTTTCTTAAACTTAATCATATCATAACTTAGATAGCTAAAGTGATATAATGAAATTGGATGGAGGTAAATACTATGGCAGAAAAGCAAGTTGAAAGAAAAATTGAAGTTTCAAAAATCGGCAAGCCATTTAAAAAAGGAACCCATGTATCCTTTACCTTTCACCGCCATAAATATGCTGGAATGGTTGAAAAACAACTTCAAAATTCCGCAATCCTAAATTTTGACGATGAATATGAAAATACAACATTGGCCGTCGATGCAAAAGGAAAAATCATTATTTCGTATAAAAAAATGCAATTACTAAACTAAAAAGAGATGAAGGAATAATTCCTTCATCTCTTTTTTATTCTTCAGCTTCTTCGACATAACTTACTGCACCAGAAGTTCTCATATAACTCATTGTTACAAATAATAAAGCAATTGAGACTACAATAAAAATCAATTGTACTAAAATACTGTTATATACTTGCCCGATTCCAAATCCACTATTTAAGGCTTCCCTGAAACCATAAACTGAGTATGTCATTGGGATGAACGGATTGATTGCTTGGAAAAATCCGCCCATACCTTTTGTGATTTCAATTGGGAATGACCCTCCACAAGCTCCTAGTTGGATAACCAATAAAATCATTCCTAAGAAACGTCCTGGGTTACCAAAGGCCATTGAAAGCAACATCACAATAAACATCGCTGCAAGTGAAAAGGCAATCCCGTTAGCAAAGAAAGCAACTGGGTGATCTGGTTTTAAACCAAAAATATACATTAACCCTTCTTCAACAATGGCATTTCCGACAGCAACGATTGCACCTAAGGATACCTTACTTAAGAACCAATCAAAAGCACTGCCATCTGGTGTTGATAAACGTCTAATTGGGTAAACTAAATTAAAGACTAACGCCCCAACATAAAGAGCAACAGATAACATATATGGTGCTAAAGCATATCCATAATTAGGAACATAACTATATTCTTTATGTTTTAAAATTGTAGGGTTGGCAAACATTCCTGCATTTTTATCAGATACGTTTTGTCCGTTAACTTGCTTTGCACCACTAGATAATGCCTTGGCTAAAGCTTGGTTACCGGCACTGATTTGATTTGCACCATCAATTAATTTTCCTGAATTAGCGTTTAATTGTTGGGTTCCGTTAGCGAGTTGGTTGACCCCATTAACCAAGGTTGGCACTTTAGCATTCAATTGACCTAAACCGCCTGCTAATTGGGCTGCCCCACTATTTAAAGCTCCAGAATTAGCAACAATTTGACTACTTCCACTTGCTAACTGTCCGACACCACTAGTTAAAGTTGGAACTTTAGCATTCAATTGACC
>NZ_BAML01000027.1 GCF_000615845.1 Ligilactobacillus hayakitensis DSM 18933 = JCM 14209 | reverse complement strand
GGAGCTTCTTGACCTGGTTGTTCCTCTGGCTTTGTTTCTTCAGCTGGTGTTTCTTGGCTGATTGTTCCTCTGGCTTTGTTTCTTCAGCTGGTGTTTCTTGGCTTGGTTGTTCTTCCGGCTTTGTTTCTTCTGCTGGAGCTTCTTGAGCTGGCTGATCTGCCGGTTTTGTTTCTTCAGCTGGTGTTTCTTCTTTTACCGGTACTTCAGGTTCGCCTTGAGCCAATTCTTCTGGTGTTAATGGATGGTCCTCACCTTCTTCACCATCAAATGATTCAACTCGCACATTAACAATTACGCTTGTCCGCTTACCTTCGCTATCAACAACCGTATATTTCGTATGGTAGATTCCTGGGACTTCAGGATTGACGTTCGTGACGACATTTTCATAAGTAAGCTCAATGTCGCCGTCTTCACGGTCATGCACTTTGTAAACCCATTCTGGTGAAATTGGATCATACTCATCATCTTGGAAAACAAATTGTTCTTGTTCCACTTCAATTACGGGTGCTTCGTTTGGAAGCCGTAATTTCAAGTCTGGAGTTACTTCATAAGTAATATCTTTTAAGTTGGATCCATCTTGTAATTCATCTGGATAAACTGTTTGCATCCCATCAAATGGCGTCTTAAAGTTAATCTTATCGCCAGGTGCTAATTGAATTGTATCTTCACCAACATCTAACATATCTGAACCAAGATAAGTCTTAGTATATTTAACGTTGCCATTTTTATCTGTCACTGTCACCGTTGTATGCTTAACGCCGCCGCGACGGTAGTTAGGTTCGCGATGGAAGGTATTGATTCGTAAAACACCATCATTATTTAAATAACGGTAAGAAACAAACGGACCATCATATCCCTTTGGTACAAATTCGTTAATTAATGACTTCGCTTTATCAACTAAGGCTTGGTTTTTAGCTTTAAGTTCAGAATTTTCAATCACATCAACGCCTTTTTGCGCTTCATTGATTTGATCTAAAGTCACTGTATCTTTTAACTTCGTGTAAGTATCATCGGTAAACAATGACTTCACTGCTTCTAAAATATCCGCATCTTTCTTCACCGTTTCATCAACGGTCTTGTCTTCTTTGACATAAAGGTACTTATCTTCAAAGCTCACACTTGGATCACTACTCTTGAAAGTGTAAACCCCGTTTGGAAGTTCGCCTAAATCGACTGTTGCCCCATTTACCGGTACCGTTTTGACAACCTTATCTCCATCCATAATGCTTAAAGTTGTCCCTTTAATTTCATCTGGATTAGTTATATTTAAGGTAATATGACTCTTTAAGCCCGTCTTTTTCAAGTCTTCATTCGTTACTAATGAAGCTTTAGATTGAAGGGGTGTGTCTTGATCATTCCATCCCAATTGCTTCATCACATCCGCAATCTTATCTTCTGGAACGACTTGCGCTAAAATCGCTACCGCTGGCAACTTGTTGTAATTATTCATTTCAGTTGCTTCATCCATTGGTACACCTAAAGTATCGAAGAATGATGCCACGTTTAATTGATAATTATCAGCGTAAGTTTCAGTCCACGCTCTACCTAAATCCCCAATATCGCCACCATTTTTAGCGATTTCTTGGTGAAGAGTATTGAATTTAGTAAAGGCTTCTTCATCCCGTAAATTCTTCGCTAAATCAAGCCAATACATCAAACGTGTCTTTAAGTCTAAGTCTTTCCATGTTTTATTTTCATCTAAAACACTTGTGACTGCCTTGTTAACAGTTGGTTCTTTGCCGCCACTAAAGAGCCAACTATTCTTAACGAAGTTATCTAAATGTTTAGTTTGATAAATCGCCCCGTAAATATTGTTGAAAGATTCAAAAGTCTTCATTGTATCACTTGTCACTTCGTAACCGTGGGCGATTTCATGAAGCGCAAGCCAACCAATGTTTAGGTAGCCACTAATCGAGCGGCCGTTTTGGGTAATCCGGTTAGGGTACCATACCCCTGAAGCTTCCCCAGTGTTATCCGCAAAAGCAAAGTAACGTCCTTTAACAGGGTGATCTTTATCCGTATTTTTTGGCAAACCACTTAAATCATCATAAAGACTGAATAATTCATTATCATATTGATTAATCAAGGCTTTAACATCCATATCCTTAATGCGTTGCATATCATTTGATGGCACTAGTAATTGGATGTTGTTAGTTTCAATTAAAGCAAATGGCACACGGCTATTATTCCATTGATCTAACACTTTTGTTTGATCACTTGTACTATCAAAGATTGGCAATTGCTTGGCGGTACCTGCAACCACTTCATATTCTAAGCGTGGTTGGGTTGGATCATCACTTTTAGCCGTGTATAAGAATGGCACTTGATCCCCGTTAGCAGTAATTTCAACCCAATCGCTACCGACATTTGTTGTAGACATCTTTTGCGTTGAGTCCCCAATCATTTGGACTTGAACATTGCCTTTATAATCAGGGTTAGTTTGACGGACGCGAATCTTTCCACCATTTTGAAGAACTAAGCCTAAATCTTGGCGGTCTTGATTAGTTCCTAAGTAACGTGTTTCTTTTTGCGTAGTATCAATACTTACAGACTTAGGTAACACGTAAAAATCTTTAGTTTGAACTTGATTTAATGGGAGTGCTCCAGGTGCCTTATCTAAAAGCTCTTGGGCCTTATTTAAGTTATTTTGAATGATTTGTCTTTGTTCATCCGTTAACTTGGTCTTTGAGTCATCCAATAACTTTTTCAAATCATCAAGATTTGGTTGTTGCACCCCAAAAGCTAAGGCATCTTTTTTATCATTCGTGAAAAAGCCGCGCACTTTACGGTCTAAATAAGCATAATCACTGATGTTAGCTAAAGATAAATCTTGAGCTACTTGATAAACGTAGTCTTTTTGCTTATTGACCACCGTAGTTTGTTTCATTGAAGCATCATCACTCACAACCAAACGGCCAGGTTCGGCGTGATAAAGTTCAATAATATCACCAGGTTGTAGATTTAAACTTTCAGCAAACTTAGTTCCGCGTTCATTTCCGACCCGTTGATTGTCGTATAAGACTGAGTCGCCACGCTTAACGGTAATCGCAAAATATTTAGCATCCCCGAAGTTTTCATTAGGTACGCGGCTAATTCCACTCACATCAAGGGTTCCGGCTGGTTTCGTTGAACCTGATTTGTGGTAATCAACGGTCGCAACAGTCGCGTTAAACGTCCCATTAAATTTCCAATTAGCGTCGGTTGGCGTTACATCACCTTTAGAAGCTGTTTTAATAGGTGTGATATTCATATTAGAATTATCAGAATCTGTATCTTTTTGTTCAACAGTTGGTTCTGCTGCACCTTCATCTGTTATCACC
The DNA here is from genome assembly GCF_000615845.1 of Ligilactobacillus hayakitensis DSM 18933 = JCM 14209. GTDB lineage: Bacteria > Bacillota > Bacilli > Lactobacillales > Lactobacillaceae > Ligilactobacillus > Ligilactobacillus hayakitensis. Next base: position 16,195 of record NZ_BAML01000027.1, on the reverse strand, counting down.
GTTTTTGATTCGGCTAACATTTCCGGTGTAAGATAAGTACTTTGTGGCTTTAAAGTCACGGTTGTACTTTCGTTATCATTATTTAAAGTTGTTGTTTGACTTTGTTGTTGATCGTCATTTTTAAGCTCATCGGCCTTGGCATCATCAGCTGATACCATCCCTGCAGTCGCTGCCATGACAGCGATTCCTGACATTGTAAGCGTCTTTTTAATTGTTTTTTTATTAGACTTTTTTAAATTATTTTGTTGTTTATTTTTCATTTTTTAATTCCTTAATTTTTTAAAATATTTCCTACCTAAATTTTAATATAAAACCTAAAATTTTTCAGCTAAATTGCCTCTATATTTATAAAAAAGCGCATAAAAAAACTCCATGGCCAACAACACGCCATGGAGAAAAGGAGTTATATGTTATATGTAACTCGCACTCTTTTCCTTAAACAGAGCTTTGAGTCTGAGAAAAATGAAAAAACCTAATAATAAATTGGGGTTAATTTCTTATTAGCTTACGAGAAATATACTACTCCTTATTTTTGAAGAAAGTATGAATAAACTATGGAATTTAAATAAAATTTATAATACCATTAATTAATCTACTTTCGCGATTTTTCCTTGTTCAATGTAAACCGCTAAAATTGATAAGTCAGCTGGGTTAACCCCACTGATACGGCCTGCTTGCGCAAGCGTTTCTGGTTGAATCTTAGTAAGTTTTTGTTGTGCTTCAGTTGCAAGCCCTTCGATTGCCATATAGTCAATCTTAGTTGGAATCTTCTTAGCTTCCATCCGCTTAAGCTTTTCAACTTTAGCGTATTCTTTTTTAATGTAACCTTCATATTTATATTGGATTTCGATTTGTTCAATCACACGACGATCCAATTGTTTTTCGGGTGCTTCAATGAACTTAAGTAAGTCTTGATAAGTTACATATGGACGACGTAAGAATTCTGTCGCTAAGACGCCATCTTTTAACTCACGGTCGCCGTGAGCTTCAACAAATGCGTTAACCTCCGCATTTGGCTTGATTCTAATTTTTGAAAGACGTTGTTTTTCAGCTTCAATTTCAGCTTTTTTAGCTTCAAAAGCAGCGTAACGTTCTTCTGAAATTAAGCCAATTTCACGTCCCACATCAGTCAAACGAAGATCTGCGTTATCGTGACGTAATAATAAACGGTATTCGGCACGTGAAGTTAATAAACGATAAGGTTCGTTAGTTCCCTTAGTTACCAAGTCATCAATTAAAACTCCGATATAAGCATCGCTTCGTTTTAAGACGATTTGGTCTTTTCCTTGAGCACGACGACCCGCGTTTACCCCGGCGATAAATCCTTGACCAGCAGCTTCTTCATAACCTGAAGTTCCGTTAGTTTGACCCGCAGTATACAAGCCTTTGATTAACTTAGTTTCTAAAGTTGGGCGTAATTGATATGGTGAAACCACATCATATTCAATCGCATAACCCGGACGCATCATACGCGCATTTTCAAGTCCTGGAATTGAGTGCACCATGTCATTTTGCACTTCTTCGGGCATTGAAGTTGAAAGCCCTTGAACATAGAATTCATCTGTGTCGCGACCTTCTGGTTCAATAAATAATTGGTGGCGTGGCTTGTCAGCAAAACGCACAATCTTATCTTCGATTGATGGGCAATAACGAGGTCCCACCCCTTCAATCACCCCAGTAAACATTGGAGCGCGATCGAGGTTTTCACGGATAATTTTATGTGTGTATTCACTTGTATAAGTTAACCAGCAAGATAATTGATCTTTAACTGCCAAGTATTTTTCATCAGAAGTTTCATAACTAAAGTGATTTGCGATTTCATCACCTGGTTGTTCTTCTGTTTTATCGTAATCGATTGTATTACCATCAACACGTGGAGGAGTCCCGGTCTTGAAACGTTTAAGTTCGAACCCTAATTTTTCAAGATTCTTTGACAATTCCATCGCTGGTTGCGTATTGTTAGGACCTGATGAATACATCAATTCTCCGATAATAATCTTACCGCGAGCTGAAGTCCCAGTGGTTAATACAACTGATTTAGCGCCATACATCGCTCCAGTGTTGGTTACAACCCCTTTAACTTCACCATCTTCAACAATTAAATCATCGACAATCCCTTGGCGTAAAGTTAAGTGTGGTGTACTTTCAATTGTATGCTTCATTTCAATTGAATATTGGCGCTTGTCAGCTTGAGCACGTAAAGCACGCACTGCTGGCCCTTTACCAGTGTTTAACATGCGCATTTGAACATAAGTCTTATCAATGTTACGGCCCATTTCACCACCCATGGCGTCGATTTCACGCACGACAATCCCTTTAGCAGGACCACCAATTGATGGGTTACATGGCATAAATGCCACCATTTCAAGGTTAATAGTAATTAAAAGTGTTTCATTTCCCATACGTGCAGAAGCAAGCGCTGCTTCTGAACCCGCATGACCAGCCCCAACTACGATAACGTCGTAGTCTTCGGCTTTAAATCTTTTTCCAAATTGTTCTACCATGATTTACCTTCTTTGCTTATTTTCCTAAACAGAATTGACTAAATAATTGTGTTAATAATTCATCTTGATATGAATCCCCTGTGATTTCACCTAATAAATCCCAGGCGTTGGTCATATCGATTTGGCATAAATCAACCGGCATTCCTGAATCAAGGCCAGCAATCACTGATTCAAGTGATTCTTCCGCTTGATTTAATAATGCGATATGACGCGCATTAGTTACCATGACTGTTGATTGTGAGTTTTCAATCCCACCAAAGAAAAGATCGGCGATTTTTTGTTCTAATTCATCAACGCCTTCACTCTTTAAAATGGAAGTGGTACTAATTTCATCAACCGGAACTAATTCTTGGAGGCGTTGTTGATCAAGTTGTTGTGGTAAGTCAGTCTTATTTAAAATCACAATCCGTTTTTTACCATCAGTTACCTTGATTAACGCTTCATCTTCGCTTGTCAAAGGTTCACTTGAGTTAAGAACTAACATTACTAAATCAGCTTGATCAATGGCTTTTCTTGAGCGTTCTACCCCGATTTGTTCAACCTTATCATCAGTTTCACGAATCCCCGCAGTATCAATTAACTTCAACGGAACTCCACGCACGTTAACGTATTCTTCAATTACGTCACGGGTAGTACCGGCAATATCAGTTACGATTGCTTTATCTTCATGTAACAAATGATTCAACAAACTTGATTTTCCAACGTTAGGACGGCCTACAATTGCGGTTGCGAGCCCTTCTCGTAACACTTTACCTTGCTTAGCTGTCGTTAAAAGTTGTTGGATATGTTGTTTAACTTCAACGGCTTTTTCCCGTAAGATTCTTGAAGTCATTTCTTCAACATCATCATACTCAGGGTAATCAATATTAACTTCGACTTGAGCTAAGACATCTAAGATATCTTGGCGTAAGTTACGAATTAAATGAGATAAGTTCCCATCTAATTGATTTAACGCCACTTTCATTGAACGATCAGTTTTAGCGCGAATTAAGTCCATCACTGATTCTGCTTGCGTTAAGTCAATGCGGCCGTGTAAAAAGGCACGCTTGGTAAATTCACCGGGCTCGGCTAAACGCGCCCCGTTTGATAATACCAGTTGTAAAATCTGATTGGTTGTCACAATCCCACCGTGACAGTTAATTTCAACAACATCCTCACATGTATATGTTCTAGGTGCACGCATAACCGAAGCCATAACTTCATCAATTTCTTCATTATTCTTAGGATTAACAATATGACCATAGTTAATCGTGTGACTCGCAACTTTTTCTAAGTTCTTGCCTTTAAAAATCTTTTGGGCAACAGGGATTGCTTCTTCCCCACTTAAACGAATAATTGAAATCCCACCTTCTCCAGGTGGAGTTGAAATCGCTGCGATTGTATCAAATTCCGTTGGCGTCATTGTAGCATCTTTTTTCCTCCTTTTTTCCCAACTTACTGCATAAAAAAAAGTGCCCACCACGCCCCTTAAAAAATAAACGGGAACATGGACAAAGCACTTTGACTACTTTATCTAAGTTCAGATAAGAATGATTACTTATAATATATATGTTAAATAAGTAAATGTCAACTAGACAATTAGCGATTATGTAACAGGGTCTGGCTTCCCCAAAATATTATTTACGGCGCTTAACTTTCACGGGTTGCATCGTCTTATTAAAACTACTTGCTAAACCAAATGAAATGAACGCCATGCCAATTAAACCTAAAAATTGTGTGCTAATCATCGTTGTCTCCTTTACTTATTTTTTGTTAGTATATTGATTTACTTTATAAGTTTACATGGTTTAATTTTTTCCGTCAACTATAATGCATTTTTTTAGAAAAAATGTAAGAATTAAAGGTAAGCAAACAATAGAAAGGAAAACCATCTATGAAAAAAGTATATTTTCAAAAAATGACACCCACTGGTTACAAACAAATCGAAGATGAAATTGAGAATTTAAAAAAAGATCGCCCCGCTAAAATTAAGCAACTTCAAGAAGCACGCGCTTTGGGAGACTTATCTGAAAATGCCGAATATAGTGCCGCTAAGCGTGACTTACGCCATTTAGAAAGTCGCTTACGTTATTTAGGTAAGCAACTCCAATACGCTGAAATCATCAACCCGAAAACTGATGGCAGTGTGGATATTGGCACTACTGTGACTTTGCAATTTGAAGATGATGATGAATATGAAGTTTACACCATTGTCGGCAAGCAAGAAGCTAATGTTGATGAAAACAAAATCTCCTTTGATTCTCCGATTGGGCGGGCCATCATGAATAAAAAATCCGGTGCCACAGTAACCGTTGAAGCCCCAGCAGCAACATATCAAGTCACAATTATTAATGTTGAAATTCGCGCTTTTTAGATAGGACAAATTTCTTTGACTTTTTTTGACCTTTTACTTGATTATTTCACAAATGTGAACTACTATATAGGTGTAAAGAAGTTGAAAGGAAGTCTTATTTATGGCAAACGAATTAACACGTGGTTTTAATGGATTATTTGGAAATGATGATTTCTTCAATAGCTTTGGCCACCCATTCTTTAATATGAGTGACGTTAAGGAGATGCGCACAGATGTAGCTGAATCTGACAAAGATTACACTGTCGCCATTGATTTGCCAGGAATCGACAAGAAAGATATTCACGCTGACTTTAAGGACGGTGTATTAACTGTTTCTGCTAAGCGCGATTCATTTAGCGATGATGCAGACTCTAACGGTAATGTAATCGCTAGTGAACGTTCATATGGTAGATTCTCTCGTCAATATCAATTACCTGGCGTTGATGAACAAAACGTTAGCGCTAAATATGATGACGGCGTCTTGAAGATTACCCTTCCTAAAGCAACTAAAGAAATTTCAGATAACCATACTATCGCAATTAACTAGTAAATTTTAAGAGCTAGGTTTTATGCCTAGCTCTTTTTTTACTGAATTATTAAGTTTTCTTGAAAATTTTGTGTATGCTTTGACTTAACATATACTATACGTTATAGTTAATTGAGTTTGAAATATTGATTAAAGTAAGGAGGCTCAACATGCGTATAGGCAACTTTAAAATTAGCTTTACAACCCTTTTGATTGTTATAGCTGTTATTTTTAGTATGGTATCACTTAATAAATTACGCTCTTACGCAACTCAAATAGCGAATCCAACGCATAAAACTGCTGCAAACAAGAATAATAATCATCAAAAACAAGATACGCACACCACTACCAGTAATTCTGTTGTAGATTGGCGGGGACCTTCTGAAAATAAGCCATATCCGGATGTTAATAAATATCCTAACATGTGGGTTAAAGTTTCAACGACAGACCGGCGTGTTTATTTAATGGATGGTAAAAAAGTTCTATATACAATGCTTTGTTCTCCTGGAGCAAAGGGCCAAGAAACACCGAAAGGAACTTTTGAAATTCAACCGGAACGCGGAGATAATTTCTTTAACCAAGGATCAGGTGAAGGCGCAAATTACTGGGTCTCATTTAAAGATCATGGGATTTATCTCTTCCATTCTGTTCCTGTTGATAAAGATGGAAATTACAACGAACAAGAAGCTAAAGAACTGGGTAAAAGCAGTAACTCGCATGGTTGCGTGCGTCTTTCTGTTTCAGATGCCAAATGGTTCTACAAGAATATTAAAACTGGCACTAAAGTTGTCATTGAATAATAAAAAAGCTGAAGAAAATTTCTTCAGCTTTTTTTATAATTTCTTAACCATGTTATACCAAACATCTCCGCCATGCGTTGAAGCTGCAATGCCATGATTTTCAAAACCGTTTTTTTCATAAAAAGGAATCTTATCTTCTAAACACGTCAAAGAAATCGTTTTTCTTTGATTAGTTTGCGCTAAGGTTTCCATTGCTACTAACAATTGGCTTCCAATTCCTTGATGACGGTAGTTTTCATGGACCGCAACCGTAAAAATAATTTGATTGCCCCCTTGCTTGAGGTTCTTGGGTGTTTGTTCATACATCCAATCTTCGACATATTTTTCATTCACGACTGGACCCACAATAAAACCGACAATTTCATCTTGTTTTTGTGCCACCAAAAATGTATCTGACAGCTTGTCAATGCGGTCATTATACTGTTCTTTGGTTCCGGCTTGAGCTTTGGTAAAGCCCATATTTTCAATATTAACAATTTCATCAAGATCTTCTTTTTTTACTTGGCGAATTTCCATCTTTTTGCCCCCATAAAAAATAAGCTAGAATAAATACGTTCTAGCTTATTTTAATGCAGTAATTTTTATTTTTCAAAGTATTGCAAGATTTCTTTTTCATTTAATTGCTTTTTAGCTTCGCCTTTAACATCTAACACAATTTCTCCGGCATGCAAGATAATCGTGCGGTTTCCATATTTTAAGGCATCTTTTAACTGATGCGTAATCATCACACAAGTTAAATCCTTATTTGAAACGACTTCATCAGTCAATGCCATCAATTGTTCACTCGTGTTTGGATCAAGAGCGGCAGTATGTTCATCTAAAAGTAACAGGTCTGGATTTTGAAGAGTTGCCATCAAGAAACTTAAGGTTTGACGTTGCCCACCTGACAAGCTTCCCGCAAAAGTATTCAAGCGATTGGATAACCCATTAGGTAACTTGGCAGTGGCTTGTTTAAATTCATCCATGTGCTTGCTTAAGCCGCGAAGTTTTAAGCCACGTTTTTGGCCCCGTTTAGATGCCAACAATAGGTTTTCAGCTACCGTCATTCGCGGCGCAGTTCCCATTTTTGGATCTTGGAAAACTTGCGCGATGTATTTAGCTCTTTTCACATCATTTAAAAGTGTGATATCTTCGCCATTCATCAAGACTTTTCCTGAAGTTGGACTTAAAGAGCCATTAATCACATTTAACAAGGTTGATTTCCCCGCTCCATTAGTTCCTAACAACGTGATAAAATCGCCTTTTTCTAAAGTCAAATTCAAATCTTTTAAAATGCGTTTTTCTTCTGAAGTTCCAATATTAACCGTTGTGTTGATATTTTTTAGTTCTAAAATCGGCTTGGTCATGGCTTTTCAATTCCTTTCTTCAATAATTTAACTACTTGGAATTTTTCTTTAAATAGCGGTGTCATCAAGCAGATGGCTAAAATAATCGCCGAAAGCAATTTGTAATCATTGGTACTAAATCCAAGTTTTAGGACAATTAAAAGAACGAAACGATAAAGAATACTACCAACAACGACCGCCACCAAACGCGCCGTCAAGCTAAGCTCTCCGTATGCCACTTCACCAATAATAATCGCTGCCAAACCAATTACGATTGTTCCAATCCCCATATTAACATCGGCATAACCGTTGTTTTGAGCGATTAAACCACCAGATAATCCGATGAGCCCATTAGAAACCATTAAACCTAAAATCTTCATGTTGTCAGTTTCAATTCCTAATGAGCGCGCCATTTTTTCGTTATCACCCGTTGCGATAAAGGCTTGACCGATATCAGTATCTAAGAAAACCGAAACTAAAGTCACGATTACTAAGGTAAAAATCATCCCTAGCGTTACACTCGCAAATCCATCCGGTAAGGCTTGAAGAAATTGGGGTGAAAATAATGTTTTTTCATTCATCAAACCAACATTAGCTTTGCCTAAGATTCTAAGGTTAATTGAATAAATCCCCGTCATCACTAAAATTCCCGCTAATAAAATTGGAATCTTCCCTTTGGTATATAAAAGCCCTGTGATTAATCCGGTTAATAAGCCGGCCCCAAAGCTTAAAGCGGTCGCCACAAACGGATCAACTCCATGCGTCAATGCCGCCACACATACGGCCGCACCAAAAGGAAAAGTTCCTTCAACCGTCATATCAGGAAAATCTAAAATACGAAATGTCAAAAATAATCCGAGGCCTAAAATTCCCCATAAGAATCCTTGCCCGATTGCTGAAGTAATTACACTCATTTGATGATTTCCCCCTTGTTGCTTGCTGCTTGGATAAGTTCATTAGGAATATGTATCCCTAATTTTTGCGCTTGTTTTTGATTAATTAAGATTTGCCCCCGCTTAACACTTTGAACTGGCGTTGTTGCTGGATCTTTTCCCTTCAAGGCAGCTGCTGCCATCTTTCCTGTTAGCACTCCTAATTCAAATTGGCTGACACTCACAGTCGCTACTCCCCCGTCTTTCATCATTGTATCGACGCCGGGGAACACCGGAATGTTTTTGGCATTCGTATTGCGAATTAAGGTCTTAAAGCCAGAGGCAATCGTATTATCAGATGGAACATACACCGCTTTGACTTCACTTGCCATTACCTGTGAAACTTGGTCGATATCATTGGTTGTTGAAATCGTAAATGGCTTCACTTTAACGCCACTTTTTTCCATTAAATGGGTAAATTCTCTAACTTCTGCCGTTGAAGAATCATCACTTGAAGTGTACATCACGCCGATTTCTTTAAGGTTCGGCATAATTTGTTTAATCACTTCAACTTGTTGTTTTACTGGTTCATGGTGCATTACCCCCGTTACGCTACCGCCTGGGTGGTTGAGATTTTTAACAAGCCCCGTGCCAATCGGATCACTGACCGCGCCCATAATAATCGGTGTTTTGGTTCGTTCATTAGCGAGTGATTGAACCGCTGGAGTGGCAATTCCCACTAAAACTTGGGCATTTTCTTGAACAAAACGATCACTCATGGTTTTCAAATTACTTTGGTCTCCTTGAGCGTTTTGATAGTCAATTTTCATATTCTTGCCATTTACAAAGCCTTCTTCTTTCAATCCCGTAAGGACTCCTTGATGGATTTGGTCTAAGGCCGGATGACTGAGCGTTTGTAAAATCGCTACTGTTGGCATTTTAGCACTTTTTTGCTCTTGATTTTTTTCAGTTACAAATGCAAATGCTAAAAAGCAGATAAGTGCTACAATTGTCGCAATTAGTCTTTTCATTATATTTTCTATTTTCCTCCCTCGAAATATTATAGCTTTACGGTTAATTATTTTTCCATTAAAAAAGGCATCCCCCACTTTTCTTGCAGGAAATGCCAAAACAAAACCCGCACGTTTTAAAATCCGTGCGGGCCTTTTATGCATAAAGAATTAGCCAGCACAGATACGATCTGACAAGGTCGTATCTGCACCCACAGAAACAACCTTTTACTGGTTTTGCCAACGAATATTTAATTGAATATCGCGTGCTTGTTTCATCACTAATTCTTCCTTTCCGTATTTATTGACCATAGTATACATTTATCTAAGATATCTTGTCAATATTTTTGGCGAAATATTATTTTTTGTTGAAAACGCTTGCAATTTTGTTTTAAAAGGTGTTTAATAAGGGTGTAGGGAAAATGAGTTCCCACAATTAGTACGAATCACCGTTATTTGTAACCAAATTGTTTGTTGAAATTATGTTAAAAGAAGGTGTTTCCACCAACAACATAAGATATTTTTACTACAGTTGATTGTTATAAAATATACATTTATCTCTACTTTGAGTCGTTACTAATTGTTTAACATAAGTGAATCAAATAATGATTATTAAACAAGATATGAGAAGATATGGGAATGATTTTCCTCCTCATTTATAACCCTTAGTCTATAGGAAATTTTAACTTCGGATTACCAGTATAACTGTTATCCAAGATGATATGTATGACAAGCTAGGACTTTGGGTTATTTTTTATATACCAAAAAGGCTTAAGGTCCGCATTGGAAGCGTCTCTTAAGCCTTTTTTATTAACTTCGATACATCTTTAATTCTAAGAAATAATCATTATACTTTTCCAAATATGTTGAGCCTAAATTTTGGTAAACTTCCATTTTATTTAGCATCTCATCATCCGGATAGAATTGACGATTATTAGTAATTGATTTAGGCAAAATTTCTTTAGCCTTTTTATTTGGTGTGGCATAACCGATATATTCCGCATTTTTAGCCGCATTTTTAGGTTCTAACATAAAGTTGATGAACTCATAAGCCCCTTTTTGATTCTTACTTGTCTTTGGAATCACAATGTTATCAAACCATAGATTAGTTTGATCTTTAGGAATTACATAGTGCAGATGTTTATTTTCCGCCAACATATCTGCGGCTTCACCCGAAAAGGTAACCGCAATCGACGCTTCATTACTCTTCATGTAAGTCTTAATTTCATCAGCGACAAAAGCTTTGGCGTTTGGAGTTAATTGCTTTAACTTGCCATAGGCTTCTTTTATTTGCGCATCATTTTTAGAGTTAAGCGAGTAACCTAAACTATTTAAGCCTAGCCCCATAAATTCGCGGGCACCATCAACAAACATAATTTGATTCTTGTATTTAGGATTCCATAAATCATTCCAGGTTTGAATACTTCCTGGTTTAACATATTTATCATTATAAATAATCCCTAACGTCCCCCAAAAATAAGGTACAGAATATTTATTATGCTTATCAAAAGGTTGATTCAAAAACTTTGGATCAATATTATTTAACCCTTTAATTTTTGATTTATCGAGGGGAACTAACAATTTTTGTGATTTCATTTTTTCAATCATATATTCACTTGGAATCGCAATATCATATGAAGTTCCACCTTGCTTAATCTTGGTATACATCGCTTCGTTAGAGTCAAAAGTTTCATAATTAACTTTATAACCCGATTGTTTTTCGAATTCTTTAATCAACTCAGGATCAATATAATCTCCCCAGTTATAAATATTCAAAACTTTATTAGATGTACTTTTTTGGGAACTGTGATTAATTTCAAAAACTCCAAATAAAAGAAGTAAGATAATCACGATAATTCCACTCATTAAAGCGAGTAATTTTTTCATTTAACTACTGGCACCTCGCTTTCAACTTGAGCTTGGCTTTTCTTTGATTTTTTAAATTTCTTTTCATCAGATGTAATGAAATAATATCCGATAACTAAGAATAAAGAAAAAACAAAAACCAAAGTACTTAAAGCATTAATTTCCAAGCTAACTCCGCGACGGGCACGCGAATAAATTTCGACCGCTAAAGTCGTAAATCCATTTCCCGTCACGAAAAATGTCACCGCAAAATCATCCAAGGAATATGTAAAGGCCATAAAGTAACCAGCAATAATTCCTGGAGTTAAATATGGCAAGATAACATTCAACAAGACCTGGCGATCATTTGCCCCCAAATCATAAGCTGCCATCACCAATGATTCGTTCATCTCTTGTAATTTAGGTAACACCATTAAAACAACAATCGGAATACTAAAAGCAATATGGGATAATAATACCGTAATAAAACCTAAAGAAAATCCTCGAATCCAAGCTCCTAAAACTGTAAATAAGATTAAAAAGCTGGCCCCGATAATAACATCTGGCGATACTAATAAGATGTTGTTCAAGGATAAAAATCCTAGGCGCGTTTTTCGGTTTTTAAAGCGGCGAATTAAAATTGCCCCAAAAGTTCCAATAATTGTCGCTAATAAGGCCGATAAAAATGCCAAGATAAAGGTCTCTAATAAGATTATCAGTAATCTTGTATCTTGGAATAACTCTTGAAAATGAATCCAACTAAAGCCTTCAAACTTACTCATGTTTTCGCCCGCATTAAATGAATAAAACATCAAATAAAAAATCGGTGCATATAAAAAGATAAATACCAACCATAAGTATAGCTGCGACCATTTAACTTTTTTTAACATCCCTATTTCCTCCTTTCACCCGTTAGCAGCATCACGATGAACATCGCCACAATTAGCACTACACCAATTGTTGATCCCATCCCCCAGTTTTGGGTTACAAGGAAATGTTCTTCAATCGCGGTCCCTAATGTAATTACTCGATTACCACCGATTAAGCGAGTAATCATAAAGAGTGACAATGAAGGGATAAAGACAGCTTGAATTCCACTTTTTACCCCGTTCATTGATAAAGGTAAAATAACTTTATAAAAAGTCTGCCATGGAGTCGCCCCGAGATCTTTACTTGCGATTAGTAGTGACGGATTGATTTCTTCTAACGCATTGAAAATTGGAATAATCATAAATGGAATTTGGATATAAGTCGCAACCACAATAAAACTAAAATCGGTAAATAAGATTTGTTTAGGTCCGATTCCTAAAAATTCAAGAAAATGATTGATGCTACCATCAATCCCAAAAATTCCTACAAAAGCATAGGCCTTCAACAAAAGATTAATCCAAGTCGGCAAAATCACCAATAACAGCCATAAGTCTTTATACTTTAATTTCGTTAAAAAATATGCCATCGGATAAGATATTAAAAGCGTTAGTAACGTAATCAAAAAGGCGTACCACACAGAATTAAAGGTCATCATGAGGTATTTGCCCGAACCAAAATACGTTTGATAATTTTCTAGCGTAATGTGGCCATGAATATCTAAAAATGAGTATCCGATGATCAAAATTACTGGCGCAATCACGAATAATACGAGCCATAAATAATATGGGATTACCCAAAGAGGATTTAACTTTTTCATTTAAATACCTCCCTATTCGCTATAACTTTCTAAACGCGCATCGAAATCTTCTTCGGATTCATTAAAACGCATAACATGGATGTCTTCTGGATCAAATGAAAGGCCGATTTTACTTCCTGGAATCGCACGTTTAGTTGAGTGTACTAACCATTCATTGCCTAAGTCGTCTAAACAGCGGATTTCATAATGAACCCCTCTAAAAAGCATGCTTTGAACGGTTACAACTAACTTACCTTTATCAGGCGTCGTTAAAACTAAATCTTCGGGCCGAATTACAACTTCAACCGCTTCATTAGGCTTCATCCCTCCATCGACACATGTAAATTGCTTGCCAGTAAATTCAACTAGTTCGTCTTTTATCATTACCGCATCAACAATATTAGATTCACCAATAAAGTTCGCCACATAGTGGTTAATTGGTTCATCATAAATATCAACGGGACTCCCACTTTGAACAATATTTCCATTATTCAAAACAAAAATCTCATCACTCATCGCTAAGGCTTCTTCTTGATCGTGAGTTACGAAAATAAATGTAATGCCTAATTTCTTTTGTAATGAACGCAAAAGATATTGCATCTCTGTACGTAATTTTTGATCTAAGGCAGATAACGGCTCATCTAATAATAGCAACTTAGGCTCATTGACAAGTGCACGGGCAATCGCTACACGTTGTCTTTGTCCCCCTGACATCTCGGTGATTTCCCGTTTTTCATAACCAGATAAACGGACCATTTGGAGGGCTTCTGTTACTTTTTGTTCAATTTGTTTTTTCGGCATTTTCTTTAACTTCAAGCCAAATGCAATGTTATCAAAGACATTTAAATGCGGAAAAAGCGCATAATCTTGGAAGACCGTATTTACTTGACGTTGATTAGCTGGAATATTATTAATTTTCTTACCTTCAAACAAGATATCGCCCGATGTCGGTTCCATAAAACCGGCAATCATCTTTAAAATAGTGGTCTTACCACAACCTGAAGGGCCAAGTAAGGTATAGAATTTTCCTTTTTCAATTTCAAAACTAATATCTTTTAAAACTGGTTGATCATCATATTTTTTAATAACATGGTTAAAAGTTATTAGTACTTCTTTTTTCATTGATACAATCACCTCGATTTATTCTTTCAAAATAAAAAAGCCCGAGCCAAAACTCGAACTCTTTACTTACTATTGTACTGATGAAGTGAATGTTAGTAAAGTATTTAAATCACTTGCTTTAACAGTATAAACTGCATTGCCTTTATCCCATGACATCACTTGCTTTTGCATCCCTGAACCTTGACCAATAACAAAGTTACCAGCGGCTCTTGAAGATGGTTGAGGAAGGTAATTTCCTGCTAATTTATTAACGATTTTACGCGCAGTTTTTGTTGGATCTTGGCTTCCAGTTGAGCGCACTGTCATTGACCATTTACCTGAATTCCAATGGATAAATTTTTGCCCGTTAGCGTTATCTAGGTCCCTGTTAAACCTGAACCCAATTGAATTTTAGGAAGTCCCATTTGGGCTTGGCCATTTGAATAATTAATTGCACTTTTAGCTTCTGTTGCTGAAGCATAAGTTTTCTTTTCAATTGTTACATATGAAGTTGCATCTTTTAAAGATGGATCATTGAAGTTTTTACCTTCTTTAGCTTTACTATAATAAACAGTAAAATTATTGCTATCCCCTTCATAATAAGCGTTCACTTTACCGCTCTTTAACCCCGATTTGAACGCAATCGGTGTCTTATCGCCAAGGAAGTGACGAATTGCACCTCCGATTTGGGCCATCCGTTTATCATTATTAGTTGCTTCAATGGCTGCTTGTTGGGCTTCTTCGGCATGAACCGGAGTTAAACTACTAGTAGCTGTAGCGACTGCCAATGCGGTGATAGCAGTAATTGTAAGCTTTTTGATTTTTTTCATTTTATCTATTCCTCTTTCTTTGGTTTTCATCTTATATTTTATCTTATTTCTCTTAGAATTTTACAATAAAATCCTTAAAAAACCTTGATTTTTATCTAATCTTTACTTTCTCTTAATTTTCAAATTTCAAAATTAGTGTTAGAATAATCTTATGAGAAAATATAGATTAGCCTTAATATTTTTGGGACTCGGAATTTTACCGTATTGGACATGTGCACAATTTACATACATTACTTATACAGGTGATTTAGTTCGCCCAACCATCGGTAATTTATTTGGCAATATTTGCTTTATCTTATCAGCTATTTGTGCATTTATTACTTATTACCACTCCAAAAATCATCATTCATAAACTCAACTTTTTCTTTAGATTAATAAGTTGAGTTTTTTTTATTTTCTAAAGAAATTAATCGTATAATTTACCACTCTAAATATCAAGTAGATACTTGAGCTATAAATAAATAATTTCAAAAAAATTAAGATTGCGGGTACATACCAATAGCCAATTTTAATAAAATCCTGCATTATTTGAAAATTATTATTTTGATATGCATGTGTCAAATGAACAATTGTTAAAATTGCCCCCAAAGTCCAACTGACTTTAAATTGTCTTTTATTAATCATTGTTATTTTCCTACTTAAATTATTGATTCTCTTCGTTAATAATACTACATTTTAGCCCGCATGAAACCACTTTTAGAAAAATATATTAACTTATTTATATCCGCTTATTTTACTTCTTTTTGTTTAATGTTAGAAAAAACAGTATACTTTATATCAAATTGTTTCAACTGATACAATTTTATACTGAAACCTCAATTAGTGATTATTAATATCTATAATAACCTTTTTAAAACACTTAAAAATCACTAAATTAGCAACTTTCAAACTATAAGGACAACTTTACATTACTTCAACCTCAAATATAATTGAGTTACTTTTTTCTTTGTTAACCACAACGTTAAAATTTAACATTGTATTTAACTGGACTAAACACTAAGCCCTCTATCCCATCAGAATTAACTTTAGGGAATACTTTTCTAAGTATCTGATAAGCACCATTCACATCAGCATTAATTAATTTACCTTGATTACTTTTAAATAAACCACGTTTAATTCGTCTATTATTAAGGCTTAAACCTTTTAACTTTCGATGATAGTTACCATTTTGTTTAACTGGCTTTTCATTGTCTAGAAAACTTGTTTGTGAAGTATAAGACTCGTTGGTTTGGACAACGTTAATCCCTTGTAATTGTGCTTTATAAACAAGCATATTAACCATTACTTGATGAGGTATACCAATGAAATTTTGATTGTTTCTCTTACCCATATTAATCGAACGTTTCTGACCTTTATTTTTACCAATAACAATTGTATTTGCACC
>NZ_BAML01000028.1 GCF_000615845.1 Ligilactobacillus hayakitensis DSM 18933 = JCM 14209 | reverse complement strand
TCTTCCATTCGTACTTTGTTCTAGCTGGCATATCATCTTTATTTGTGATGCCGTCTTCAGCCTTTGGTTGATCTCCAATATTTACGTTAAGATCTTGACCTTTTGGTTCGTTCTTGTCTGCGTCTGATGGTTTCTTAGTATCTTCTGGTTCAACGTCAGGTAAAGCTGGTCTTCCATTTTTGCCTTCAGCATATTCGTCCCAGTTATATTGAGATTGTAGCCCCGCAACCGTACTATTAGCAGCGATACCACCGGTAAAACTATTAGAAGTTGCGACACGAATAAAGCTAATACGTGCTGGATTATTAGTATCTTTAATACGTGCAAATACTGTAATGAATGTATCGTTCGATTTGTTACCAAGAGCCATTACAGCATCTTGTGACATCCCTGTAATCCCACGTGAATCTGATCTGATTTCAGATTTTGTACCTGAGGCTTCAGCTTCTGCAACTGTATTGTATTTACCCATGTAAATCCCAGTTACATTTTGGTTTACATTATCAACAACAATTGCTTGTCTCTTAGCTTTAGCGTTCTTGTTATTTAATCTAATATGATAGTATGCTAACCCATCTTCTTGAGAGTAGTTTGATTCAACATCTTGAATAATACCAAAGTCGGTTGTTGTATGTAATTGTTCAAGTGCTCCACCAACTGAACGAGTATTATTAGTAGCAACTTTACTTTCACGAAGCATTGCATCACTAAAAGTAAAATTATCTTGTGGAACTGTAAATGTTGTTGTTTGTCGTTGAGTCTCTTGTGGAACTGTAAATGTTGTTGTTTGTCGTTGAGCCTCTTGTGGAACTGTAAATGTTGTTGTTTGTTGTGGTGTCACGTCTTCAACGGCTGTTTTCTCATCAGTAGCTTGTACTTGTTGTGATACATTAACTGCAGTTGTACTTTCAGCTTGTTGTCCTTCAGTTCCTGCTGTTTGTTGTGTGTTGTTTGTTTGTTGTGTGTTGTTTGCAATTTCATCAGCAGATGCTTGTCCTTGCATCATGAAAGTTGCACCGATTAAAACAGATGCAACTCCGACACTAAATTTCTTAATTGCAAACTTTTGTTTACGATCACTGTATTTATGTTGTAAAAATTGTTTGTTGTTTTTTGATAACATAAGCATTAAAACCTTTCTTAATTCTCTTACGGAAAATAAATTCAACACAATTAAAATGTGCAATTTATATAATATCTGATTATTTTTTATTTGTAAACCCCAAAACCACTAAAACAAAGGCATTCCTGCTATGTAAAAATCAAAAAATATTTTGTTTATATCAATAATTACACAAAATGTAAATGTGATTTTTTTGTGAATTTTTTTAATTAAATGCGAAAAATATAAGTATTTACTAAAAAAAGTCATACTTTATTCATAACTACATTTATTCCGCTACCCACACCGTTACCATAGATTACACACGGTATGCCGAAAATATTTTTTCTAAAAAAATTAAAAAAAGAAGATTGGAAGCAGTTAATTCCAATCCTCTTTTTTAATATTTCTAATCTTCTAATTCTAATTCTTCAATCGTATATACTAATTGTTCTTGATCAGGATGCATTTCAAATACAGTTGAAACGCGATCCCCATCTTCTTTAATTAGCCCTTTTGGAAATTGTGATACCTTACGAATAACGTGACCGCGCGCATTATCTTTACTTTGATATAAGCGGTTCTTTGTTTTTTTCAATAGACCATTTGATTCGTATTCATATTTTGTTAGTAAGAACATATTAAGTATCCCCCATTCATTTATTTCCTATATTCTATCATGAAATCGCATTCATGTGTGGTTTTTTAATAAATTTTTCTTTATTTTTAATAATTTTTTTATATTTCAAAATGAAAAATTCTGCCATCCTTGCTGCTGCAACCTTTCAAAAAAATCGCGCAAATTTCCATTAGGCAAAACATTTAAAACGTTGTAATACCAGCTTTTATCAAGCATGAAACGCAAAAAATTTCAAGGGTTACATTTAAATTTTTGTATGTAATAATGATACTTTATTACTTCTGACAGAAGCACAAATTTTTTAGAAAGGTGGTATTTTTGTGTTTGAACGTTATGTCGATGTTTTAACTCATATGCCAGAGTATTCAGCAAATATTTTTAGAAAGGGATACTTTAAATGGCTTTGGCAGCAATGTCAAGGTTGGGGGAAATTTTCATATTTTCTTTTAGCATTTAACTTTGTTTTACAAATTATTTCTTTAGTGCAATCATTTACAACTCATCCCCTCCTTTCAATCATTTCATTTATTGGTGGTAACTTGAGTGTAGCTTGTGTGTTGGGAATCTCCAACAAATCTGCCATTCAAGGTTGGGCTGGCGCGATTTCAGCATTGTGTATTGCCTTTACTGCAGGTGTGGCGCACAATTACGCGAATATGTGGGAACAAATTGGATACCTTATCTTCTTGGATATCTTTTGTATTCTTGACCCTAAATGGAACGAAAATATTCAAGCGGAAAAAATTGAAAGTCTCCGTGAATGGTTAGGCTACTTGGTATTTTTCCTTGTGGCTTGGGGAATTTCATTTGGCATTTTCCGTCTAACTAACGACCCCCGCGTATTCTTAGATTCATTGACATTAGGGATCGCAATTACCGGATCATTAATGGAATTGAACCGTAAACGTGAACAATATTACGTGTTTACCCTTTCCGCAACTTTCACCATCGCACTCTGGGCTCAAACAATGCTTCAAGGCGACGGAAATTTTGCTTTGATTTTTTCATATAGCGTATTTTTAATGAACGACATCTATGCCATGGTTAGCCGCAACGGTTGGTTTAGATAGTTAGTTCTCGATTCTATTTACATATTTTTTAAACTCAACATCCCTATCATTTAGATTTTGGGGTGTTGAGTTTTTTTCTACCATCAGGTCAATCTGCGCCAAATTTCAGTTACTTTTGCGATTGATTTTTTTGATTCTATAATATTCTGTACTGATGAAAATTTTGAAGTATATTTCAAGATTATCCTCAGTACTTTTTTATTTGTACAAATAATATAATCACTCTGAAATACAGGAATAGTCGATATTATTGATTATTTCAGCATTCTATGTTATTATTTACCTGTAGACAAAAAGGAGCAACTACTACCAATAGTTACTCCTAGCATGATCGTTTCGGCGGTCTTCATTTCATTGTATTAAAATTTAGACCGTCTTAGTGACGGTTTTTTTTATGCCGTTTTCTAACGGCTTTAAATCGTTCAATCGCTTCAAGTAAAGTGGTTAAACTATTAATAAATCCTGAAATAGCATTAACTAAATCAGTCATAGTTTTAACTGCTTTTACCATCCAACGAATGAACACTACTAGCACAAATAATGTACCAGCTAATACCATCATGCGAATCCCTTTCTCTTATAGTAGGGTTTACACTTAGAGAAAATCCCATTGGCATCACCCCCGATCAAGAAGAACGCCTTTGACCATATCTAGATTATATCATATAAAACGTTGATATATCAACGTTTTATTATCAATATATTTACATACATGTGACATATTTATTTAGATTGCTTCATCAGTATTAATTGACAAAGAGACTATTTTACACAAAAAATGAGCCTAGCTGCTTAGCAACTAGACTCTTATTTTTTAGAAATTATTCATCTAATCCTAAAGTTTTCATGATTTTCCCAAAAGTTCCTGGTTTCTTTGCTTCTTCCGGTGTACTTTTCTTAGAAGTTTCTACTTCTTTTGGCTTGGGTGTAACTTTTTTCTTAGATCTAACCACAGATGATGAAGCAACGCCTTGATTGACGGTAACGTTAGCCACACTTTTGGGCTTGGAATTTGCTTGAGACTTGTCATCAAAAGTTACCGTCTTTTCGCTATCAAGGGCATTTGTTGCCGGAGCTTCGGAACTTGCGTTAGCATCTAACTATCATTGTCGTTGTAAATGCGGGTGCGATCTTGAGCGGCATGACTTTGCTTACGACTTAAAGTAGCTTCCGTGACTTCATTAGCTTCTTCTGATGGGTAAATAATGGTTGCGACCGCAGCGTTTGGTGTAAGCGATGTCTTGTGCTGGGTAGTTGCAGTTAAGCTTTCTGCTTCACTAGCGTCCACGACTTCAGCCACTTCTGCCATCCCTTGTAATTCATTTTGTTCCACCGTCACTACATTTTCTTCCGTTGAATCTTGGCTTTGATTGTCATCAAAATAATGGCGGCGAGACATTACTTCTGGCACTTCAACCACAATACCGGAAAAGCCGTTTTGCTTACCTCGAAGTTGTGTGTCCGTAGTTTTATCAGACTTTTTTTCTTGTTCAATGCGTTGTTCTTGTTGGTTAGCTAAAGCTTGGGCTTCTTTAGCTAAACGCGCCATTTCATCGGCTTGAGCTTGCACTTCTTTGGCAACTTCATTGTCATCTGGAAGTTGTCCTGGTTTTACTTCAGCTTTATCAGCAGCAGTATCAGCTTCAGGAACTGCTTGAACCGGTGTTTCTTCGGTCTTTTCACCTTCGATCTTGTCATCGGTTGATTCTTCTGCAATACTGGGTGTTGCTGCTGGAACTTCTTTTGCTGGTTCAAGGTGAGCTTTTTCTTGAGTTTGGGTTGAAGCTTGATTTTCGTCTTGACTTTCAACGGCTGCTTCTTGCTTCTTAGCTTCTTTTGGCTCGTTTGCTTCAGTTTTTTCAGCTGGTGCAGCTGCTTTGGCTGGTTCGTTGCTTGCAGCGTCATTTTGAAACATTTCTTCAACAGCACGAGCTTTGGCTTGAGCTTCTTCTAAAGCTTTAGCGGCGGCTTTTTGAGCTGCTTGAACTTCAGCTTCAATCCGTGCTTGCTCTTCTTGTCTTGCTTTAGCTTCTGCTTCGGCTTGCTTTTTGGCTTCTTCTTCTTTGGCCTTGGCTTCGGCTTCTGCTTTTTGGCGCGCTGCTTTAGCTTCTTGTTCTTTAGCGGCAGCTTTGGCTTTGGCTTCTTCTAAAGCTTTAGCGGCGGCTTGAACTTCAGCTTCAATCCGCGCTTGCTCTTCTTGTCTTGCCTTAGCTTCTGCTTCGGCTTGCTTTTTGGCTTCTTCTTCTTTGGCCTTAGCTTCAGCTTCTGCTTTTAGGCGGGCTGCTTGAGCTTCTTTTGCCTTTTGTTCGGCCGCAGCTTTAGCTTTTTGAGCTGCTTCGGCCGCAGCTTTAGCTTCTGCTTCGGCCTTCTTTTTAGCCTTCGCTAATTCTAATTTATCTGTTAAAGCGTTTAACTCTTCGTTTAAATCGAATTTTTCTTCATTAGCCTTATCTAACTCTTCTTTGATGTCTTTTAATGAAGTTTGCGCATCGCTTAAAACCACGTGCGCATCATCACGTTTCTTGTTAGCGGCCATCAATTCTTCTTTCGCTTTGGCTAAATCATCGCTAATCTTGGCCGTTTTAGCCGTTTGTTCTGTAATTTTGGCTTGATCAAACACAACGTCTTTAACGGCATTTTGATAAGCATTAACCCCGGCATCGACACTACTGTGACGTAAGTTGATGTCTTGTAAGCTGGCTACAAATTGCGCATGTGCTTCGTTAACTTCACGATTAATTTCTTGGAATTCATCTAAAGTTGCTTGTTCATTGATGGCTTGTTTTTGTAAATCAGCTTCTTTTGCTTGCGCGTTAATTAAATCATGTTGCGCTTGTTCAACCTTCTTTTGCGTGCGGGTCAAATGAAGTTGTGTAGCTGATTGTTGTCCTTTTAAGTCATCTCTTTTAGCATCAATAGCTGCAATTTGTGACTTTTTTTCTTCTAATTGTTTCTCGATTACTTGGATATCTAATTGCTCTTGTTTTTGCGTCACAACGATTACTCCTTTTAAATAATATATACTTCCATTTTAACATTTATTGCAGGCAATATTAACTGACAAACTAAAATATTTAAAAAAAAAGAAGCTGAGCCAAACTCAACCTCTCTTCTTATTTAATCTTCAACATAGCGTAAGCCCCGTCTTTGCATTTCTAAAATTAAATCGGCAAATTCTTCATCGGGGATATCACAATCATTTTCTAACCATTTAACAATTACTTGTAAGGTCCCGTACATAATAAATATCTTCGTATAGTATGTTTGGGGATTCTTATCATTGAAATCAATACGTTTTAACACATTGTCAGTATAAATCTCTTCTAACTTATACTTGAAATTTTCGAGTATTCCTGGTTTAAACAATACTTTATAGTAGAATTTACGTTCTCTGATATGAGCGATTACCGCAATAACATTTCTTAAGCTATCACCGATTGTCTCAGGAACATCGTAACATTGGCGCATCTCAGCTAATAAGAAGTCCTCACAATCTTCAATTAAGCTGTCAAGATTACCATAAGTATCATAAAATTCACCGCGCTTTACGTCGGCTTGCATACATACTTTTTGGATTGAAATACTTTCTAAATCTTCATCTTGGGCTAATTCAAAAAATGCTTCACACAATAGTCGTTTATCTACGCATATTTCTTTTTCTGAAAGTGTCATGTCAATCCACCATCCTTTATCTTTATTATTTCACCATTATTTTGCTCACGCTTTCAATTATACAAAGCGTAGCCTTTTGTGTCAATTATCTCTATCATGTTAAAATTTTTTCTTATAACAATGTTAAACAATGTTCAAATTCAATGGTTTTTAATTGACAGTTTACTATTTGTAAGTTAAACTGAACGTATTAAATGATAAAGAGGTGAGCGCATATGAAAAGCACTGTATTATTTAGCGATTTTCCAAACTCTAATCAATGCATGTGTAAGTGGACCGTGTCCTATCACGCGCCACGTTTTGATGTGCGCTAAAGTCATCTCGATTGAACGGATAAGATACGGAATTAACAGCTTTTTCTAGCAGTTAGTTCCGTTTTTTGTTTGTTATATATGAAAGGAATGAAACATATGTGGAAAATAATTGAAACTTCACTGCCGCAAATGCTGGCTGCAGGCTTCAAATATACCATCCCGCTTGCGATTATTTCATTTGCGATTGGTTTAATTATCGCGTTAATCACAGCGTTGGTTCGATTGTCTAAAATCCGCGGTGCTTTTATCATCGTTAAAATCTTCTTTAGATTTTACGTTTGGCTTTTTAGAACAACCCCTCTTTTGGTTCAATTATTCATCGTTTTCTTCGGGCTTCCCTACCTAAAAATCAAAGGAATTTTACCTGAAGGAATCAAGTTTGATCCATTTACTGCTGGGATTTTAACATTTTCTTTAAATACCGGTGCTTACGCCTCTGAAACCATCAGAGCGGCCATTGATTCAGTGCCAACTGGTCAATGGGAAGCCGCCGCTTCAATTGGGATGAGTCGCACGCAAACATTGCAACGCATCATCATCCCCCAAGCTTTACGTGTATCCTTACCACCACTTGCTAACAGCTTCATTGGTTTGGTTAAAGATACATCCTTGGCTGCTTCCATCACCATTATGGAAATGTTCCAAGTTTCCCAACAAATCGCAGCCGAAAACTTCCAACCACTTTTAATGTACAGTTTGGTTGCTGCTATTTACGCCGTATTCTGTACGGTATTATCAATCCTACAAGGATACTTAGAAAAGCGTTTTAGCGCTAAATAAGGAGGGTTCAATTTGAAACTTAGTCACGTTAATAAAACTTTCGGTAGTAATACCGTTTTAAAGGATATCAACTTGGATTTTCCTAAAGGTAAAGTTACGGTTTTAGTGGGACCATCAGGTTCAGGGAAATCAACTATTTTACGTTCATTGAACTTGCTTGAAACACCTGAAGCAGGAACTTATGAATTTGATGATATCAAAATTGATTTCGCTGCCGGCGTTAAAAAAGACGACCTCTTTAATATTCGTAAGAAAACGGGGATGGTATTTCAAAGCTACAACCTCTTCCCTCACTTAACGGTCTTACAAAACATTATTGAAGGTCCAACGCAAGTCTTAAAACAAGACAAAGCAACAGCGGAAAAATACGCGCATGAGCTTTTAGAAAAAGTTGGCTTGGCTGATAAAGCTGATGCTTATCCAAGCGAATTATCGGGTGGTCAAGCACAACGGGTAGCGATTGCACGTTCCCTTGCGATGAAGCCAGAATACATCTTATTAGATGAACCAACCAGTGCTTTGGATCCGGAATTGGAATTGGGTGTTTTAAAAGTCCTTTTACAAATCGCATCCGAACACCAATCAATGGTTGTGGTCACTCACAACATGGCTTTTGCCAAAAAAGTCGCTGATAAAATCGTCTTCGTGGAAGATGGCAATATCTTATATGAAGGTGATAGCGAAACCTTCTTCAGTAAAGACAACGGCAATGAACGTATTCAAAAATTCATTTCCGCAATGACTTTTTCTGATTTATAATTCCAAGCTGATGAAAACAAGCTGATGGAAGGCCGTCCAAAGTCCCGTATGGATAGCCTAGGAGTGCACGTTATCGGCATAGCCGATGGCGGGTATCTCCGTAGCTATACACTAGGGGCTAGGCCTGGAATCGCAATTCCAAGCTGATGGAAGGCCATTCAAAGTCACCGTACAGTTAGCCTAGAAAGGGGCGTTATTCGTGAAACGAATGGCGACAATTTCGTAGCTAAATGCTAGGTGACTGGCTCGCAATCGCAATTCCAAGCTGATGGAAGGCCGTCCAAAGACCCGTATGGATAGCCTAGGAGTACATATCTCCATTTTAAATTAAGTTAACAAACATGATAATCATAAGGAGGAAATATCATGGATATTAAAAAAACATTATTAAAAGCTGGATTAGTTCTAGCAACTGCCGCAGCTGCATTTACAGTTGCAACATCAACTCAATCAACAAAGGCTGCTAGCTATGATGGTAAGCTTGTCAACAAAGGCGTACTTACAATCGGACTTGAAGGAACATACCAACCTTACTCATATCGTAAAGATGGTAAGTTAACAGGTTTTGAAGTTGAATTAGGTCAACAAATCGCTAAAAAGATGGGCTTAAAAGCTAAGTTCGTGCCAACAAAATGGGATTCATTAATCGCTGGTGTGGGTGCTAACAAGTTTGACGTTGCGTTAAACAACATTTCAGAAACACCTGAAAGAAAGAAGAGCTACCTTTTCTCAGAACCTTACATCTACTCTCGTTCAGCTTTAATCTCATTGAAAAAAGATAAATTAGATTCAGCTAAGTCAGTTAAAGGCCAAAAATTGGCTGAAGGTACAGGTACAAACAACGCTCAAATCGCTAAGAAATTAGGCGCAAAGATCGTTAACTCAGACCAATTCACAACAAGTATCGACATGATTCGTCAAGGTCGTGTTAAAGGTACAATCAACTCCGCTGAAGCTTACTATGCTTACGCTAAGACACAAAAGCATGATGATTTAAACATCAAAGTACTTCCTGAAAAAGACGTTCCTGCAAGCAAAGTTTCTGCTTTGATGGGCAAGAAGAACACTAAATTACAAAAAGAATTTAACAAAGCTTTAAAAGAACTTAAAGATGATGGTACTTTAACTAAGATTTCTAAGAAGTACTTCAGTGAAGATATTACAAAATAAGCAATAAATAAAAATCCTCGATAACTAACATTATGTTGGTTATCGAGGATTTTTTTATTGCGTATTATTTGAGTAAATGGTTTTTCATTAAATATTGGTGAGCAACTTCTTTAGCTGATTTTCCTTGCACATCAACTTCATAGTTCATGGTTGCCATTTGTTCCGCCGTGATTTTGCCAGCGAGCTTGTTTAGAATTTTCTTCAATTCAGGATGTTGTTTTAACAAGCCTTCGCGCAATAGTGGTGCTCCTTGATATGGTGGGAACAGCTTTTGATCATCTTGTAGGACAACCAAATGATTTTGCTTAATTTGACTATCAGTTGAATACACATCAATTAAATTCAAGTCCCCCTTGCCAATCGCTTGATAACGTAAGGCTGGTTCCATTGTTTGATATGGGAACTTCAAATTGTACTTACTTTCAAGACCTAAGTATCCGTCTTTTCGATCAGCAAATTCCGCTGAGAATCCTGCTTTTAATTGATCTTGAACACGGGATAAATCTGAGATTTTTTTCAGATTATTTTCTTTAGCGAACTTTTCTGGAACCGCGATGGCGTACGTATTTTGGTATTTCATCGGTTTCAAATAGTCCAAGTTATCTTGTTGTTTAATCTTAGATTTTGCTAAAGCATAAACCGTTGCTTCATCAGTTGAGGTTTTTGGAGGATTTTTGAGTAAACTTGAGGTAATTGTTCCCGAAAATTCAGGATAAATATCAATCTTCTTACTCTTTAAAGCTTGGTACAAGAAATCCGTCTTCCCGAAGTTTGGCTTGAGCTCAACTTTAAGTGAGCTATCATTTTCGATTAATTCCTTGTACATGTTAATCAAAATATCCGGTTCAGCGCCGAGCTTGCCCGCAATCACAATCGTATCATTGTTTTTATCTGTTAGTTGCGGCATAGCGGCTGGAAGGTATGAGGCAATTAGCGCCAAAATCATGACGCCAAAACTAACCACAATGGTTTTGAGCTTGGCTTTTTCAATTAACTTCAAGCCTAGGTTCACTAACACAGCTAAGATCGCTGAAGAAATGGCCCCTAACAAAATTAAACTTTGATTACTGCGGTCAATCCCTAAAGTAATGAATGTTCCTAAGCCCCCCGCTCCAATTAAAGCGGCTAACGTTGCGGTCCCGATAATCATCACGGCTGAAGTTCTAACTCCAGCAACAATCACCGGCAAAGCGAGCGGTAATTCGAAGTAACGTAAGCGCTCAAAGCGGTTCATCCCAAAGGCTGTCCCCGCCTCTTTTAGATTCTCATCAATTCCTTGTAAACCCGTAATTGTCCCTTGTAAAATTGGGAAAATCGCATATAAAATCAAGGCGATTAACGCTGGTACAACCCCAATTCCAACCAAGGGAATCAGTAATCCTAATAAGGCAAGTGATGGGATGGTTTGGAGAATCCCGGAAATTTGCAAGGAGATTTCCGCGGCTTTTTGGCGATGGTAAATCCACATCCCTAGCGGCACCGCAATCACAATCGCAATCAACAGTGATAATAACGAAATCTGTAAATGCTCAATTAAAGCCTGTACCCAATCGGATTTTCGCTCAATAAATGTTTGAATTAAATTATGCATGGCCAATCTCCTCCTTAAATAAATCAGCGACAAAAGCATCGGCCGGCTTCTTGATGATTGTATCTGGTTTAGCGAATTGGACTAGTTCTCCTTGATGCAACACCGCAACTCTATCCGCTAATTTCAAGGCTTCCGTGGTATCGTGGGTTACAAAAACTACGGTTAGCTGTAATTTACGTTGAAGGTCCTTGATTAAAACTTGGAGCTCTTTTTTGGTAATTGCGTCCAATGCTGAAAATGGTTCATCCATCAATAAAATCTTGGGATTGCCCATTAAGGCGCGTACAATGCCCACGCGTTGTTGTTCTCCCCCGGATAATTGATTGGGATACTTGTTGAATGCTTGATCATCAAGTCCGACTTGGTGGAGTAACTTTTTAGCATCTAAAGTGGCTTGCGTTAGGTCGGCGCGCTTTAACTTGGGGATTATCAGCGCGTTTTCAATAACCGTCATGTTTGGGAAAAGGGATGCTTGTTGAAGTACGTACCCCATTTCAAAACGCATTTGTCTTAAATCCAAATCACTTTGAGGCTTTTTATCTATCAAAATTTCCCCGCTGGTTGGTTCAATTAAGCGGTTAATCATCTTCAACAACGTGGTTTTTCCTGATCCAGAAGGCCCCACTAAAACGACAAACTCTCCGTCTTCAATGGTAAAACTCTGGGATTTTAGTACTTCTTTTTCTTGATACTTCTTACTGACATTTTTAAATTCAATCATATCATTCCCTACTTTCTAATTCCGTGATTAAAGCCTGGGCATATTTAGCGACTAAAATACCAAGCTGTTCTTGTTCGGTTGCGTTTAATGATCCAAAGGCTCTTTTTTCGGCTTGATCCAAAGTATCAATAATGCTTGCAGCGTAGCTTCGACCTGCTTTCGTCAACAAGACTTTTTTAGCACGTTTGTCATTTTTATCGGCTTGAAATTCAACGTAACCTTGGTCTTTCCATTTTTTAATCGCAGCGTTGACAACTTGCTTGGTTGAAAAAGTTTTTTCAGCAAGAGTCTGTTGAAAAATTCCTTTAGGTGACCGATATAACCATAAGAGTAATTGGAATTTCTTTCCATTCATTCCTTGTTGGCGCGCATACGATTCTTGAGCACTCATCAAATCATAGAATGCGCGATTATATTTGTATAGTTCTTTCATAATCCCCTCTTTTAATTAGTAAAACTTTTTGACTACCTCAATATAACATTCACTTTAATGATAGTCAAATCTTTTTACTTCTTTTAAAAACTTATACTTTGTGTTATAACATTAATATTATATTTAATACATTATGCATTATTTATTATGTTAATGTAAAATGAACTAAAAACTTTGGTGGTTCTCACGTTTTCTTACTTCAATCTCAAGGACTAGTGGATTTGAGGCAAAAAAAATCGACCCCAACTTGGGATCGACTCTAATTTCTTATTCTAATTAACCTACTAAAGTAGTTAAACCAGCAGCTAATAAACCACCGCAGATAGGACCTAAAACAGGTACCCATGCGTATGCCCAGTTAGCGTTTGTCTTATTTGGTACTGGTAATAATGCGTAAGCCAAGCGTGGACCAAAGTCACGGGCTGGGTTAACTGCAAATCCTGTTGTTGAACCAAATGACATACCGATAGCTGCGATTAATAAACCAACGATTAATGGCTTCAAACCATCTGTAAAATCGCCTAAGTGTAATAATGTAAAAATAAAGAAAAATGTTGCGATAAATTCGCTCAAGAAGTTAAATAAGTTGTTCTTGATGGCTGGGCCAGTTGCGAATACGCCAACATTGTTGCCTTCTTCAGCTTTTGTTTCTTTGAAGTGTGGGAAAAAGTGAACAAGTACTAAACCTGCACCTACAAATGCTCCCAAAATTTGACCGGCTAAGTATGGGAATACTTGTGCTGCTGGTAATTTACCAAAGGCAGCTAAACCGATTGTGATAGCTGGGTTGATGTGACCTTCTGAACCGAAAGCACCAGCTACGTAAACCCCAAATGCAATCGCTAAGCCCCAAGCAAGTGATACAAATAACCAGCTTGAACCTTTAGCGAATGCTTTGTTTAATGAAATTGAGGCACCAACACCTGTCCCGAAGGCAAGAAGTGTCATGGTACCGAAAAATTCACCTAAAAATCCTGACATAAGAATTTCCTCCATATAGATATAACATATAAATTTGTTAAATCACTATCTAGTAACATAACTATAATAATATATCACACAACATTTCACATAGTCAACAGATAAATAAATATTTTTTATATTCAATTTATTGTTATAAATCCCAGTTTTACCGATATTAGAGCTGATATTTTATCTTGCTAATTAAAAATTTAAAACAAATTTACGAATTATTATTAGTATATTTTAGATAAATTAAGGGAGATGTCATCCAGAACACGAGTTAAATTATGGCTCACCAACGCAAAAAAACAGTTAAGGAAAATCCTTAACTGTTTTTCGAATATTTTTAATTAGATTTCTTCATTAATTAATAACAAATCTTAGTACTTGCGTCTCTTTGGAGCTGCCCAAAGTCCCATTGCTGATAAGACAAATGTTACTCCGGCTAATACGCCAGCTTCATTCTTGTTCCCTGTTTGTGGCAACTTGTTTTCGTTAGTTGGTTGATGTACAGGGTTACCTGGTGTGTTAGGAACTTCATGCTTAGTTGATGGAGTTGCTGGAGTTGTTGGTGTGTTAGTAAATTCAACAGTTGTTTCCCCATTTGTCCATGCTGCCTTTCCTGGCATGTTGACGTGATCAAGGTTAGTGTAACCGTAGTAATTAGGGTTCAATGGGTCAGTAGCAGGCTTAACCTTGTCTAAGTCGTGAGCTGCATCTGAAGCTGCTGCTCTAAGAGATGTTACTAACATATCTTGATTGCGGCTTTCTTCATTCCAAATCCAAGCCCCTTGGTCAGTCATTTCACCCAATACTTGAGTTGTTCCGTCTGGGTTGATTTGTAGTAAGAAACTTGGTGCTAAAGTAGCATTCATACCCTTACCTGCTACTTCACTTCTGTTTGACATGTATTGTGTCACAAGAACCTTGTCAGTTGAGCCTTCAAATGGAACGGCATAGTATGAGTAAGTAGCTGTACGCCAGTTAGCAGGAACAGAAGCAGTTAAGACAGTTCCGTCACCGTTTAATGCTTGTAATCGCCAGTAAGCTTGTCTGAGTAGTAACCCAACATTACAACGTTATCACCAATTTGTTGGTCAACTTTTGTCCATTGTTCAACGTTTGTACCGTGGTTTAAACGTGATGCTGTAAATACGTAGTACTTGTCGCCTAACTTAAATGCGTTTGGACGTTCGATTTCATCAGAAACCATGTTAGTTGTTACCAATGGATCTAAGACTTCAACAACTTCAGGACGTTTTTCATCATTGCTGATACGTACGATACCTAAAGCAGCGTTAGCGTAACGAGCACGCTTGTTCATGTTTTCGCCAATTGCGTCAACACTTTGTGATAATCTAAAGAAGTTATCAACGTTGTACTTAGCGTCGCCACCATAATTTACCCAGTTGTAAATTTGGTCTTCGCCTTCATAGTTATCTAAACCAGTACTTGCTTCAAAGATTAAGTAACGGTTACCGTTATCGTCTTCGATGATGTGCGCATCACGCATTGCGATGTTATCAAATCCGCGATCGCTTTGTGTCCATTGTTCGTAACTTTGGTATTTCTTACCGTCACCTTCAAAGATTACGCGATCGTTTTCAACAGATTTAATCTTAACTTCGTCACCTTCAACAGCTAAGTTAATTGTTGCTGTAGCAAGTTTTTGGTGGTTTGAGTTTTGATCAGTTGTATCTACTTGAGTGTAGAATAATTGTACTGAACCATCTGAGTTAAGGGTAGCTGAACCTGACCATTGTTGTAATAATGAGTTTGAGTTGTATCCGAAGATAGCACCAGCGTTACGCCAGTTTTCAAACTTACCGTCGCCATACTTGTTGTAAAGTAAGTATAAGTGAAGGTCGTTCTTGTATGGTTCACCCATCATTGCAACAACAAGTTGGTAACCATTCCAGTTTTGAACATAACCAGTCTTAGGATCTTGTACTGGCCATGAATCCCAGATATCTAAGTCAGCAACTTCACCTGTTTGAGCGTCACGTGTTGTGGCAGCAGGCATGTTTTTAATCTTATTACCGTTAAAGTATGGAATTGCATAACGTGAATCTTGTGCAAGTGACTTAGCTACGATTCCATCGAAATCTTTGTAAGTCATCTTTCTTCCAGCAGGACGGTTATCTGTTAATTTAACCTTGTTTAAAGCTTCAATTTGCTTAGCAGTCAAATTGTTAACATCTAAACCAGCTTCCTTGGCAATTTGTTGAGCGACTTCGTTAAGTCCTTGTTCATCAGTTGATGCAGTTTCTTTTTGAGTTGTTGCATCATCATCCGTACTTTGTGCTTGTTGAAGAAGTGGGGATTCTTCAGTTTTGCTTGGGGTAGTTGTTGAGCTTTGTGCTGGTGTGTTGAGTACAACTTCTTTGTTGTCAACAGGTGTTGTCATGGCACTAGCACTAGCAGGAGTAGCTTGTGTTGATGAAGCTGTAGAAGCAGTATCAGTTGTATCAGCACTTGCTACAACGTTTGTTGCAAAAAGTGTTGTTGTAGCTAAGGTAGCAACTGCCCACCCTTTTTTAGATTTGTACATCTTCTTTCTTACTTTCATTTCTTTCATAAATATCCCCCTAGAATTAAATATTTAAATTACATTTTACAACACATTATACAATACCCCACCCAAAAAAATCAACGTTTATCATAAAAAAACCTTGTTTTTATCACATTTTACTTACTTTTATGTTAGAATTCTGTTAACCGTTTGACATATTTATATATCAGATTTTCTTTTTGGGAAATCTTCTCAGTAACTTCACTTTTTTCTTCTCTTAAAGCCTAGTGTTCTTGCAAGGATTGTTTATTCAAAATATCGGGGCTAGTGGTTTTTGCTCACCAAAAATTCGACCTCAACTTCGAATCGATTTTTTGTTATTCTAATTAACCAATCTAGCAGTAAATAAGCCACCGAAAATAGGTCCTAGAACAGGTACCCAGGTGTATGGCCCGTTAGCGTTTGTCTTGTTTGGTACTGATAATAAGTCAACTTTATCGTTCACTAAGAAATTTAGTTATAAATTACAAAATTTCTTGCAGTCAAAAAACAAGCTACCAGAATACTAGAACTCTACTAGTAATTCAAAATAAAATTTAGTATAATATAAAGTATATTCGTAAAATTATTTTTTATGTAATTAATTTATTCAACTCAACACTCAAAGTCGCATCGATCTAGCCCGATGCGGCTTTATTTTATAATCAAAAGAAAAATCCATGATAATCCAACGTTCTAATAATGTTGAATATCATGGATTTTTTTATTGCTACAAAAATTTTGAACAAAAAAAGCAGCCAAGCAACTTTATAGTTACTTGACTGCTTTTATCACTATTGAAGTGATTTTAAAGAACTAATTATTTTTTGTCCTTTTTCTTTTTGAAACCAAACATTAATGCTAAACCGGCAGATACTGCGGCAATTCCTGTAGCGTTTGCATCAAGTTTTTCATCACCTGTTTGTGGTAATGCTGTAGCTTGTTTACGAGCTACATTACTGTCAGCTGTATTAGCTTCATGTTTAACTTGTTGTGCTTGTGCGTTTACTTGTGGAAGTTTAACTTCTGGTTTGTCAGCTGACTTGGCTTCGTTTGGTACCATTGATGATACTACTGGAGCTGATAAGCTTGCTGATTCACTTGTTGAAGTTGATTCTGAAGCTGATTCTACTTCTGAATTGCTGTTTGAGTTTACTTTATCTTCAGTTGAGTTGTTTGAGCTTTCTGAAGCACTTGTTGATGTTGATTCAGAAACTGATGTGCTTACTGATTCACTTACTGAAGTTGATTCTGAAGCTGATGTGCTTGCTGATTCACTTACTGAAGTTGATTCTGAAGCTGATGTGCTTACTGATTCGCTTACTGAAGTTGATTCAGAA
>NZ_BAML01000029.1 GCF_000615845.1 Ligilactobacillus hayakitensis DSM 18933 = JCM 14209 | reverse complement strand
AGTTAGTGAAATATACTAAAGAGGAGGAAAAGGGTGAAAAAAGCAAGCTCGTTAGAGCTTGCAAGTGAGGGCTATCCCTCCAGTAAAACCACTGGTATCCCGCCCTAAAATCAATGAAAGGAAGCGGATTTTATGTACGATAACAAATTTAGAAATCTCCTTGAAGCAACTATTATCGCCAGTTTAGCTTCAATTCTTTCATCAATTATTCCCAGTATTTTAAATTTAGATATTTCTTTAGGCTTAATTTTAATCTTACTTTTTAGCCTCCGCCGCGGACTTAAATACGGTCTTTTTTCCGGGTTACTTTGGGGGATTTTACCCATTTTATTTGGCCGCGCAACCATCTTGACATTAACTCAAGGAATCCTTGAGTACCCGATTGCCAATCTTGCGGCTGGACTTGCTGGAATCTTTTTTACTCCGTTTCATCAAGCTTTACAAGATCATAAGCCAACTAAAAGTAAAAACTACCTCATTAGCGCGGTTTTAGTAGGTTGCTTTGCAAAATATTTTTGTCATTTTATTGCCGGCATTATTTTTTGGGGAAAGTATGCCCAATGGAATTTAAATCCGTTTATCTATTCGCTTGTAATCAATGGTAGTAGTGCTTTAATTAACATCGTCTTTGCTTGCACTATCTTACTTTTCCTCTTAAAAAAGGTCCCTTTTTTATTTTCTTAATTTTTTCTCTTTAAATTTATTGGAACATAGTTTAAAATAGGAATAATTTTATAGTACCTTCAAAGGAGTGGATTTTTATGGCTGAAAATACAGTTAATGAACAATTATTAAAAGATGATTTATATCAGGCTGTTAATGGTCAATGGCTTAAAGATGCAAAAATTCCTGCAGATAAACCTGCAACGGGTGGATTTTATACTTTAGCTGATGACATTGAAAAGCTCTTGATGAATGATTTTCAAGCGATGCTAAATGATGAAGTTGAAGTTCCAAACAAACATTTAGCCGAATTCATTAAATATTACCGCATGGCTGTCGATTTTGATAAGCGTAATGCAGAAGGTTTTGCTCCAGCTAAAAAATATCTTGATCGCATAACAGCACTAAAAGATGTTAATGACTGGCAAGAACAACTTTATGATTTGACAATCGATGGTTATCCTAATCCATTTCCACTTTATGTTGAACCAGATATGAAAGATACTAAGAACTACGCTTTATACGCTGAAGTTCCTAGTCTTATCCTTCCAGATAAAACATATTACACTGAAGGTAATCAACAAGCTAAGGCTTTACTTGATGTTTATCAAGACATGGCACAAAAGCTGCTTGAAAAAGCCGGATATGCTGTTGATTTTGCAAAGCAAACAGTTAAAGAAGCCTTAGCTTTTGATGCTAGCTTAGCTCCAGTTCAAAAAGACAGTACTGAACGTGCTGATTATGTTAAATCATATAATAAATTTAGTTTTGAAGAATTCAAGCAATTTTCAAAGAGTGTTGATTTAGGTAAATTCGCCACATCATTAATCAAAACAACTCCTAACCAAGTAATCGTTAGTGAACCTACATATTACGAAGCGCTTGAAAATCTTATTAATAAAGATACATTTGCAAACTTCAAGAGTTGGCTTTTAGTTAAGATGACAATTGGTGTCAGTTCATTACTTGATGATGAAAGTCGCGTCTTAGGTGGAACATTCTCTCGTGCTTTATCAGGCTCAAAAGAAGCGATGGCTCCAAACAAAGCTGCTTACTATCTTGCATCTAATCAATTTAGCCAAGTTGTTGGGCTTTATTATGCTAAGAAATATTTTGGACCAGAAGCTAAAGCTGATGTTCATCAAATGGTTGAAAAAATGATTGCTGTCTACAAAAAACGTTTTGAAACCAACGATTGGCTTAGTGAAGCAACGCGTCAAAAAGCAATCGTAAAATTAAATTCACTCGCTATTAATGTGGGTTACCCTGATGAACTTGATCCTTTATACAAGAAATTTGTCGTTGATGAAAATGCGGATCTTGTAACAAACGATTTAAACTTTACTCGCATTTCATTACAAGAACACTACAGCAAATTCGGTAAAGAAGTTGATCGGACTCGCTGGTCAATGCCTGCACACATGGTTAATGCTTACTACAACCCATCATTTAACGTAATTGTTTTCCCAGCGGCAATTTTACAAGCTCCATTCTACAGCTTAAAACAATCTTCAAGCGAAAACTTTGGGGGCATTGGTGCCGTAATCGCGCATGAAATTTCTCATGCCTTTGATAACAACGGGGCTCAATTCGATGAATTTGGTAATCTCCATAACTGGTGGACTAAAGAAGATTTGAACCACTTCCAAGAATTAGCTAAAGATATGATTAAGCAATTTGATGGCTTAGAAACCGAAGCAGGTAAAGTTAACGGAAAGTTAGTTGTTTCTGAAAACATTGCTGATGCCGGTGGTTTAAGTTGTGCTTTAGAAGCCGCTAAAGGTGAAGCAGACGCAAACTTACGTGAATTCTTCATTTCTTGGGCGCGGATTTGGTGCATGAAATCATCTCTTGAAAGACAAAAACTCTTGTTATCAATTGATGTCCATGCCCCTCATGTTTTAAGAGCTAACGTTCAACCTAAGAACTTACAAGAATTCTATCAAACTTTTGATATTCAAAAAGGCGATAAAATGTACCTTCCAGAAGATCAACGTGTAAATATTTGGTAGAAAAAAGACCATGGAAATATTTTTTTCTATGGTCTTTTTTGTTATCCTTAAAATTGTATTTAAAGAAAGAAGGATTTCACATGTTTATTTCATATTTATTTATAAACTACCCGGGGATTACTTTGCTTGCACTTTTATCATTAATCTTTGTGATTTGTGCATATACTTACTTATTCCCCCTTTTTGACAAGAAATTGTTACATCTTAACCAACGCTTAGATCATCTCGTTGGCATTGATAGCTGGATTCAACTGATTGTAACAATGTTATCTTCAATGTTTGCCGTCTTGGTTGTTTCAGTATTTTTAGGCGATTTAATTATTAGTCAAAAATTATTTACGATTTTTAATTATTTTGCAGCCTTAACCACATGCGGAGCTTATTATTTAATTGATCGTAACCTAAAGCAACAATTACAAGCTTTATCAGATGTTTCTGCTAAAGATATCACTAACTATCGCTTACTTAATTGTGCTTGTGGGATTTGCTTGATAATTTTCTTTATTAGTATGGGACATTCCATTATGCCCGTTATTTTTGGCTACTTATTACAATTCTGAAAATTTTTTTCTCTTTTTCATTCTTTTTGAAAAGATTTTCTATTTTGAGTTTAAGCATGATATAATAAAAACGAGCTATTAATTTTGAATCGGTTTACTTGGATGTATTTAATTCTTTCATTCCAAGAAAGTTAACTTCCCTTGAACTAGCTTTCTTGCCCAACCACGCTACATTCTCTATGAAAGAATTAACAAAAAATTTGATTAACTGGGACTTTTCATATTTTTAATTCCAAATTAACTAATTCAAAATTATGCCGGCTCATAACAACTAAACAACTTTTAACGCGGTTCATTTCCTTTAGCCGCGTTTTTTTATAAAAATTAAAAAAAAGACTTGCATTTCTCTAAATTAGTTGGTAATATATTATTTGTTGATAAGTTATCAGCACAATTAATATAATGGGTGGTTAGCTCAGCTGGCAGAGCAACGGACTCTTAATCCGTGGGTCCAGGGTTCGATCCCCTGACCACCCATCATTTATAAAAGCAGTTAGAAATAATCTAACTGCTTTTTTTGTATAGATTTCTCACTGACATTTATTTTTAATATATGGTACACTATTTAATATATATGTTATATGAACGAGTTAAGTGAAAGGAATTATTACTATGAAATCAAAAGATAAAATCATGTATGCTTTACTTGATTTAGCTCAAGATTACGAATTTTCTCAGATTACCAATGAGATGATAATTCAAACTTCAAATGTATCACGTGGAACTTATTATAAATATTTTAATATCAAAGAAGATATTTTAGTTTATATTGAGTCTAATTTTGACTCTCGCATCTTTAATTTAGTTTCTCAACACACTGTCGAAGATTACAAAACACCGTTCCACTTTTTAGGAAATATTGTTTTTCCGGCTTTATATGAACGCCGCGATATGCTAAGAATTTTATACAGTAGTAGTTTACGCGCTCATTGGATGGCTTATTTAGAAGAAGTTTA
Organism: Ligilactobacillus hayakitensis DSM 18933 = JCM 14209; assembly: GCF_000615845.1. GTDB lineage: Bacteria > Bacillota > Bacilli > Lactobacillales > Lactobacillaceae > Ligilactobacillus > Ligilactobacillus hayakitensis. The sequence continues at coordinate 12,403 of NZ_BAML01000029.1, read as the reverse complement.
TACTAACTGGTCGGAAAAGTTTTTTGCCGATTATAAAGAAGTAAAAACAATTCCTCATTATTACGCGCATCGCGGAGTGGTTAAAATCACTTTAGATTTAATTGGACTTTGGATGTCACAAGAAAAACCTGAGCGTCCGGAAGAATTTTCAACCATTTATCTAAGAATGATTCATACCCCAATGATTGACTTACTTCCGGATTCGCAAAAGAATTTGATTGGCGAACAAGAATAATTATTCTAAAAAAACTTGCATTAATATAAAATTAATGATATTATATTATTGTCGTTGGAACGGCAATAATATAATGGGTGGTTAGCTCAGCTGGCAGAGCAACGGACTCTTAATCCGTGGGTCCAGGGTTCGATCCCCTGACCACCCATCAGAGATCTAAGGAAGGTATGTTTAATACCTTCTTTTTTTATTCATTTTCCGATAAACTAAAAGTCCAAGCAACTCTTCTACGCTCGAAAGATTGCTTGGACTTTTTTAATTTTCGGTAATTCTTGCGATGTTATCAATTAATGTATCCGTTGAGGCAGCTGAAATATTATTTAAAAAGATAACATCTTGAATATGTTTTTCATTTACAAGTTTCGCTAATTGATCATCATAATAACGATAATCAACAACGTACACATTTTCATAATTATTGACCAAAAATGGTACAAATGCATTCCCAAATGATTCTTTAATTACAACCACTGATGAGCCATCTTTAATTTTAGGATTATGAATTTCTTCATATGGTTCATCCCCCGCAATAAAGGCCATATACTTGCTTGCTTCATCATATTTACTTGCATCCGCAATAATTTTACCTGTTTGATTAGGTTGATTTAAGCGATCAGTATATTTTATCGTGTTGGTTCCTTGAGGTTGGTAAGTATGCACCGTATCTGGTGTATCGCCTAAAGCCGATGCTTGATTACTGTATGCATATGAAGTCCCAAGAAACCCTTTGAATGCCCGATGCTTATAATCGCTTAATTTTGAAGGGGTCTTCCCAGCTTTTTTCATATATTGGCCATAAGCATAATATGCTCCTTTCGCCGTCCAGTGATGATCGGTTCTAAAGTAAAGATATTCTTTGGAATGGTTATCAATTTCACTGAAAGCATCCACTTTATTAACCTTCTTATTTAAGTGCTTATAGATATAATTAATCGCCTTCTTTTGATTTGATCCCCCTAATTCTTTGGTAGTCTTATCACTAAGATAAATCCCACTACTTGTAGGAACAACAATATCATAAACTTTACTGTTCGGAACCTTATCAACAAAACGATTAATTGTATCCGTATATTTATCAACGGCTGTTTGATTAAATCCATAAACTGAATAAGCCCGGTTACCACTAATAAAGACGTTATCTAATTTTTCATCAACGTTTTTAATTTTATCTGCTTTATTTGTTTTTTTAGTTAATGTTGTTTTTGGAGTGGCAGCTTTGTTTTTTTCTTTAGTTTGCGGTGATACTTGTCCAATCATTTGTGTCGTTTGAATCCCGTATGCTTCTTTAAATTTCGCATTATCGCTCATCAAGCTTTCACGCATAGGAAAAGTATCTGCATACCAAGTTGTAACATCTGAAAAATACTTGCCATTAACTAGAGTTTGAAAACTAACTTTCGGAAATTTCGCTAAAGTTCGCTTTTCAATGTTTGATTTTGTTGGTCGTAACGGCATTATCAAGGCAATCACTGTCATTATTATTAAAAACAAACTAAATATAATTACCTTTAAGCTCAAGTACCCCTTTTGACTAGGGGCTTTTTTGAATCTTGTTTTTCTTAACATTATTTTTCCCCCTAGAATTGAAAATACAAGAATGGATTATAACTATTTCCAACCAATGTCATTGTTGAAATTAAGACTAACGCTACCGGAGCGACAATATCAACTATGTAAAAGGCTACACGACTCACAAAACGACGTCTCATTTCTACTTTTAACCATCGATAAGCCATACTTGCGATTGGCAAGCAGGCAATTATTGCGAAAATAATAAAGTAGATATTGTTTAAAAATATCATCTTTGTGCTCATATCAAGCCATTGATTATGGTTCATCGCAAACATCCCTTTGAAAGCCACCATTAACGTATTGAAGTTCGTATATCTAAATAATAACCATCCAAAATAAATAATAACTAATAGATAGATGTGTTTAAATACTCGCGGAGTCTTAGCTAAAAGTCCCTTAATAACCCATTTTTCAAGAACTAAAAAGACAAAGAAATATAGTCCCCATAAAAGATAATTCCAATTAGCACCATGCCAAAAACCTGTCGCTGCCCACACAACAAACATGTTGATGATTTGACGGAAAGCTCCTTTGCGATTTCCCCCTAGAGGAATATAGACATAATCTCGGAAAAATGTACTCAATGAAATATGCCAACGCCGCCAAAATTCAGTAATTGATTGTGAAATGTAAGGGTAGTTGAAGTTTTCTTTGAAATGAAAACCAACCATCCACCCCATTCCAATCGCCATATCTGAATAAGCAGAGAAATCTAAGTAAATTTGAAGCATGTACATCAATAATCCTAACCAAATTGCGGCCGCTGATTGATGTTGTAAGACGGAAATATCCATAGGACAAAGTTGATCCGCGATTTTAGCGCATGAATTAGCCAATACAGCCTTTTTAAATAAACCAACTGAAAATCGACTAATGCCACGGCCGACTTCTTCTAACTTAACTTTTCTTCCGGTAATTTCATCAGCTACATCTTGATAACGCACAATTGGCCCAGCGATACATTGAAAGTAAAGCGCCGCATATAAAAGGACCATCCAATAACTTCTCTGTGCTTTAGCTTCGTTGCGATAAACATCAACCGTATATGTAATTAATTGGAAAGTATAAAATGAAATTCCGATTGGTAATGCTACTTCTAAGACATGTTGGGGCCACCCAATGAAGTGCTTTAAAGTGGCGGTAAATAAACCCGCGTACTTGAAATAGCCTAACAAGCCTAATTGAATTAAGGTTGTTATCCAAAGTACTAACATCCGACGGCGCGGCTTATTTTCTAATGCTTCAACTCTTAAAGAACCTATCCAACTAATCGCACTCATTAATAATAACAAGATAAGATAGGTAGGACCTCCCCATGCGTAAAAAATTAATGACGCAATTAAGAGCACAATATTTTTCCCTTTTAGCGACGGAGTAATCCAATAAATCCCCATCGTTATTGTGAAGAAAAAAAAGATAAAAATTAAACTCGAAAATACCATTTTCTCTTTCCCCCGATAATAATATTCAATTTTTAAACTGCTTTTTTAGCATAACAATACAACTTGCGAAAATCAACAATCCGGAAGATATTTGTACAAAGCTTTTCAAACAATTCTTTTTCATTAATTAGAGAAATGTTTTATAATTGACTTATCAAAACGAAAGAAGTGATGACTCCTATGCAATTTCAACGTCGCGATGGTATCGTTAACACTAATGGAACTCCTCCTGAAGTAGGCACTAAATTCCCTGAATTCACAATTAAAAATAAAAATAATCAAAAGTTAACTTTAAAACAATTACTTGATAAACTTACACTCATCAGCGTTGTTCCTGATATTAATACTCGTGTTTGCAGCATTTCAACACAACGATTCAATCATGAAATGGACAATTATTCTCAATTTAATTTCTATACCATTTCAACAAATGAGCCAGAAGATCAACAAAACTGGTGTGCAGCTGAAGGTGTTTCTAATATGGAATTATTATCTGATGCAGAATTTGATTTTGGTAAGAAAGCTGGAATTTTTATTGCCGCAAATAAAACAGATGCGCGTTGTATCTATATTTTAGATACTGATGGCACAATTTTATATCGTGAATTAATTAATCCTCAAAATAACGAACCTAATTATCAAGCAGCTCTTGAATTTTTAAATTCTCAAGCCTAAAAAAAGAAAGCTGAAAATTTCAGCTTTCTTTTTTTTAGTTATTGATAGTTTCTAGATATTCAGTCACATTTTCAATATCACTTGGCATTGTCGTGCAACATCCCCCAATAATATTAGCTCCCGCTTCATACCAACTAGGAATTAATTCTTTAAATGTTGGCCCTTCTTTTGGATCTGACCAAGTTTTAGTTGTTGGGTCATAAGTTGCCCCTGAATTTGGATAAATGATAATTGGCTTATCCGTAATTTCGCGAATATTTTTAACTGCTTGTTCTGTAATATCTAAAGGAACACAGTTAAAACCAATCGCAAAAATTTGATCATTTTCTTCTAATACGTGGACTGCTTTAGCAAGCGGTGTGCCTTCACTAATCGTATAGGCATCTTTTAGAGAAAATGACACATATACTGGATAAGTTGGATAGTCTTCTTTTATCATATCCAAAATCACTTTTACTTCTTCTAATTTAGGTTGAGTTTCAACCGCTAAGACATCAACGCCCGCATTCACAAGCTCTTCTAAACGTGGTCTGTGAAATTCTTGATATTCTTTAGTTGTTAATTCATAGTCACCACGATATTCGCTTCCATCAGCCAAATAAGCACCGTATGGGCCGATTGTTCCGGCAACATAGTTATGTTTACCCGTTTCTTCTTCAAAAGCATCACGCGCTGATTTTGCGAGTTTAACCGCCTTTCTAATTAAAGAACGCCCTTGAGTATCAGTTAAGCCATGCTTTTTAAAAGCTTCTAAGTTGGCTTGGTAAGTATCGGTAATTACCATATCAGCTCCTGCCTCAAAATAATCCATATGCACTTGATAAACTTTTTGTGGATCTTCAATTAAGGCTGTCGCCGTCCATAAATCGTTGTTTGTTTTTACACCAGCATGTTCAAGTGGGGTTGACATTGCGCCGTCTAAAACCAGCGCTCTTTGATTTAATAATTCAGTAATTTCCATAATTTACTAACCTCGCTTTCTATGGTACCATGTTAATAATTTAATCTTAGCTTAATATAAATTTTATATTTAAGCAAGAAAGAGGTGGTTTTTATTAGTGATATTAAGAAAAAAGAGCATCTTGAACGGAAAATGGAAGCCCGCCACATCCAAATGATTTCGCTTGGAGGCGTCATTGGGACCGGATTATTTTTAAGTTCCGGTTACACTATTCACGAAGCGGGACCCATTGGAACAATTATCGCTTATTTATTTGGAGCATTACTCGTTTATGCAGTCATGTTATGTTTGGGAGAACTCTCAGTTGCGATGCCTTATACCGGCGCATTTCATGTCTATGCAAAAAAATATATTAGTCCTGGGACCGGATTTACGGTGGCCATTTTATATTGGTTAACATGGACGATTGCGTTAGGCTCTGAATTTACTGCCGCCGGAATTATCATGCAACAATGGTTTAAAGATACCCCGGTTTGGATCTGGAGTTTATTATTTATTATTTTAATTCTTCTTTCCAATATTTTTTCCGTTAAAGTCTTTGCCGAAAGTGAATTTTGGTTTGCCGCGGTTAAAGTTTTTGCAATCATCGCTTTTATCTTCTTGGGAGTGTTTGCGATGATTGGGGTAATTCCAATGCATAACTTTAGCCATGCGCCTTTATTTAACAACCTATTCAAAAACGGTGCTTTTCCGAATGGATTTTCTGGTGTATTTACAACCATGTTAACCGTGAATTTCGCATTTTCAGGAACTGAATTAATTGCGATTACTGCTGGTGAAGCTAAAGACCCCGATAAAACAATTCCTAAAGCCATTCATAATACTTTATGGCGCCTTGTCATTTTCTTTATTGGAAGCATCGTTGTTATGTCTTGTTTAATTCCTTATAAAGTTGCCGGTGTCACTCAAAGTCCATTCGTTTATGTTCTAAAACAAATGGGAATTCCATTTGCAGCAGATATTATGAACTTTGTTGTTTTAACTGCCATTGTCTCAGCCGCAAATTCTGGACTCTACGCTTCAACGCGGATGCTTTGGTCTTTAGCTAATGAAGGAACCATCCCTCATTCAATTGCCAAAACCAATCACCATGGAATCCCTGTCACTGCACTATGTTTAAGTATGTTAGGTGGGATTTTCGCATTACTTTCAAGTATTTATGCAGCAGACACAGTTTATCTAGTCCTTGTTTCTGTTTCTGGACTAGCCGTTGTGATTGTTTGGATGGCCATTGCATTAGCGCAAATTAATTTTAGAAAGCAATTTTTAAAAGAAGGTCACTCCTTATCTGAATTAAAATTTAAAACTCCTTGGTTCCCCGTGGTTCCATGGTTTGCCTTTATCGCAAGTGGGCTTTCTTGTATTTTAATTTGGTTTGATCCCAATCAACGAGTAGCGCTTTACTACACGATTCCATTCGTTGCTTTATGCTATCTCGGACATTACTTATATGAAAAAAATCGATAAACAAAAAGGATGCGAAAACTCGCATCCTTTTTTAATTTACTTTTCGTATTCTGCGGCACGTTGTTTGTACATTTCAACTTCATCTTCAGCACAACGAACAAAGTGTCCTGGAGTAATTTCACGTAATTCACGTTCTTTACCATCATCTGGTTCTTCGATTGCAGCATCATAATCAATTCGTTTTCTATGACGTTCAATTTCAGGATCTGGAATTGGAATCGCTGAAATCAAACTCTTAGTGTAATTATGCAATGGCTTGTCATAAACATCATCTGAAGTTCCTACTTCAAGTAACTTACCATAATGCATAACCCCGATTCGATCAGAGATAAATTTAACCATTGATAAATCATGGGCAACAAATAAATAAGTAAGTCCACGTTTTTCTTGAAGTTCTTTCATCAAGTTAACAACTTGAGCTTGGATAGAAACATCAAGCGCTGAAATAGGTTCATCGGCAATGATAAACTTAGGTTGCACCGCTAAGGCACGCGCAATCCCAATCCGTTGACGTTGACCACCTGAAAATTCATGAGGATAACGACTAGCGTGGTCACGGTTCAAACCTACTGTTTCCAATAAGTCACGGACCATCTTGCCACGTTCTTCTTTATCCTTAGCTAAACCGTGGATATCAATTCCTTCAGCAATGATATCTTCAACTGTCATTCTTGGATTTAATGAAGCATATGGATCTTGGAAAATCATTTGCATTTGACGGTTAAATTCAAGCTTTTCAGCTTTTGATTTTAGTTGGCTAACATCTTTTCCATCAAAAATAATTTGTCCATCAGTTGGATCATATAGACGAATAATACTACGACCAGTCGTTGTTTTTCCTGAACCTGATTCCCCTACTAAACCAAATGTTTCACCTTCATAAATATCAAAAGTTACATCATCGACAGCTTTAACAGTGGACTTACCTGATCCAAAATATTGCTTTAGATTCTTAACTTCTAAAAGTTTTTTCTTTTCTGGCATCGAGCTTCATTCCTTTCTGTTAGTTGTTTTTAGCTGCCATCATTTCAGCATATTTCTTTTGACGACGAACAATTTCTTCTGGTGGTGTTACTTTTGGAGCATCCGGATGTAACAACCAAGTTGCAGCGTAGTGCGTATCTGAAACTTTGAAGAATGGTGGTTTTTTCTCTGCATCAATCTTCATTGCATAAGCATTACGTGCTGCAAATGGATCACCTTTTGGTGGATCCAATAAGTCAGGTGGTGTCCCTGGAATTGATTCAAGTTTATCACTTGCAAGAGTTGGCATTGAGTTTAATAAGCCCCATGTATATGGATGTTGTGGGTTATAGAAGATTTCATCAACTGTCCCGTATTCAACAATTTCGCCAGCATACATTACAGCAACACAATCAGCCATGCCAGCAACAACCCCTAAATCGTGAGTAATGAAGATAATTGAAGTTTCAACACGTTCTTGCATATCTTTCATTAAATCTAAGATTTCAGCTTGAACTGTAACATCAAGCGCTGTTGTTGGTTCGTCAGCAATCAAGATTTCAGGATCACATACTAAAGCAATCGCAATCACGATTCTTTGTCTCATCCCACCAGAAAATTGGTGTGGATAATCATTAATTCGTTTTTCAGGATTAGTAATCCCTACTGCTTTAAGCATTTCCAAAGCCTTATCCCAAGCTTCTTTTTTGCTCATATTTTTGTGTTTAATAAGTGGTTCGGCGATTTGTTGTCCAATCTTCATTGTTGGATCAAGTGATGTCATTGGATCTTGGAAAATCATTGAGATTTCTTTACCACGTAAACTTTGCATTTCCTTTTCTGATTTCTTTAAGATATCTTCACCATGGAAATTAATTTCACCACCAACAACTTCCGCATTATTAGCTAATAAGCCAATAATACTTTTAGTTGTAACTGATTTACCTGAACCTGATTCCCCTACAATCGCAAGGGTTTCACCTTTATTTAAATGGAAACTCACATCACGGATAGCCTTAACCTCACCGGCATATGTGTGGAAATCCACTTTTAAATTTTTTACATCTAAAATTCTTTCTGCCATGTTAAAACCTACCTTCTTGTCTTAGGATCAAATGCATCACGTAAACCATCACCTAAAAGGTTAAAGGCAATCATTAAAATACATAATACGATTGCTGGGTACCACATTTGGTATGGTAAGAATTGGAAGTTCTTTTGACCTTCGTTTAATAATACCCCAAGTGATGTTTCTGGTGCTGAAATACCAATCCCGATAAAACTCAAGAAAGCTTCAAAGAAGATGGCACTTGGAATTGTGTACATTGTTTGAATAATAATAATACTTGATAAGTTTGGCACTAAGTGTTTCCAAGCAATTTTAGCTGGTGATTCACCTAATGTTCGTGCAGCTAAAACATATTCTTGAGTCTTCAATGATAATGTTTCTGCCCGAATCATCCGCGCCATTGTTGTCCAAGATGAAATAGCAATCGCTAAAATAATTGATTTCATCCCTGGACTTAATGCAACTAACATTAAAACTACAATAACTAAGTTTGGTACTGATGAGATAACTTCGATGATACGTTGCATCACATTATCCACCTTACCACCTTTCCAACCGGAAATAATCCCATAGGTAACCCCGATTGTAAGGTCAAAGAATGTCGCAACTAAAGCAACAATCAATGAAATTTTTGTTCCGTAAATAATACGTTGAGCTAATGAACGACCTAAGTAGTCAGTTCCTAACCAAAAAGCCTTATCTTTAGGAACATTATTTTGGGCATAGGCATCAACCCATACGCCACCTTGCTTAATTTTTCCATTAAACCCATTAATTGCATCTAAACCAGGAATCTTTGCTGGTAAGTTAGCATATTGTGGTTGTGATTTTACTAATGTGTCATTATTGATAAATGGTGTTGAACCAAAAGCAATTACCATCATAATAATGATAACGAATAATGAGATAACGGCCCCTTTATTCTTCTTTAAACGCATCCAAACGTCTTGAGCGAATGTTAAAGAAGGAGCAGCAATTTTTTCATTATCAGCCGTGTTTGCTTTTGGTAATGCTTCAAAGCTATCTGGACTTAATTGTAATTTTTCTTCCATTAATTAACCCTTCTTTCCTTCAAGACGAATACGTGGATCAATGATGCTGTAAATGATATCTGTAATTAAGATAACAACAACTAATCCCGCTGAAAATAGCATTGTAACTCCCATGATTGTTGGGTAGTCATTTGTCATGATTGATTTAACGAATTGTTCCCCGATACCAGGAATGTTAAAGATATTTTCAATAACCATTGAACCTGTCATCAATGAAACTGTGTAAGGTCCAAGTAAAGTTACTAATGGAATTAAACTGTTACGTAATGCGTGATGATAAACAACTTCAAAACGACTTAATCCTTTAGATTTTGCTAATTCAATATAATCTGAACTTAAAACTTCAACCATGCTTGTACGAATAAAACGAGCTGTTTCAGCTAAAGGCCCTACCCCTAAAGCGATTGTTGGCATAATTGTGTGTGAGAAATCCCCCCACCCTGCTAGTGGGAACCATCCTAATTTCAATCCAATATAGTATTGTAATAAGATAGCTAAAACAAAGTTAGGAACTGATTTACCAATAATAGCAAGCACTGTAGCTCCTGTATCGGCCCAAGTATTGTGCTTAATTGCGGCAATGGCACCAATGATAATTCCGAAAAACACCCCGAAAATCATAGCTTGTAAACCTAATTGCATTGAAGCTCCAATTCGGTTTCCGATTAAAGCAGACACCGGTTGATTACTGTATTGGAATGATGTCCCTAAATCACCGTGTAACATTCCGAATAAGTAAATCAAATATTGTTGCCAAACTGGTTTGTCTAAACCATATTGTTCGTTCATAATCTTAATCTGAGTTGCAGACATCTTAGCTTCGTTAGCATAAGGTGAACCTGGCATCATTTTCATTAAGAAGAAAGTGATTGTTGCAACTAAGAACAACGTGAGAGCCATATAACCAACACGCTTTAAGAGATATTTCTTCATAAATCTCTTCCTTTCTCTTTTTATTCTTGAATATAAACAAAAATCGAGAGCTTAGCTAGCCCCCGATTTTTATTTTTTAGAAACTAAACTTTTTTCCAAATTACTTAGCGATATAAGTATCCTTAAAGTTATAGTTAGCTCCAGCTGAATTGTAAACAATACCTTTAACTTTTTCATTAACAACCCATGGAGTTACTTGGTAGTAAAGTGGTGAAAGACCATCTTCATTAAGAAGAATTGTTTCAGCATCTTGTAAATCTTTAAAACGTTTGTTTGTATCTGCTTCTGTCTTAGATGCAGCGATTAACTTATTGTAATCTTCATTCTTCCACTTAGCTAAGTTTTGTGCATTGTCTGAAGTAAATAAGTCTAAGAAACTGATTGGATCAGCAAAGTCTGCTCCCCAACCATAGATTGATACTTCAAAGTCTCCTGATGCTTGTCTTGATAAACGTGTTTTAAATGGAACATTTTGTGTCTTAACTTTAACCTTGTTACCAAAGGCAGTTTGGATTTGACTTTGTAAGAATTCAGTTGACTTCTTAGCATTATCTGTATCATCACTTAAGATAGTGAATTCTAAGCTATCCTTACCTAATTCTTTCAAACCTTTATCTAAGTACTTCTTAGCTTCAGCTTTGTTAAATTGAGCAAATTTGTTACCAGCGACCCCTGCCGTATAATCTTTATTGCCAACCTTAACTAAACCTTTTGAAGTAATCGTATCAGCTGGAACTGTACCTCCACCTAACACATTATTAGCAAATTCTTTACGGTTAATTGCCATTGAAATACCACGACGAACATCTGCGTTAGCAAAGTCTGGTTTTTCAGTATTAAATGCTAACATGAAAGTTGAAGCACCTACACGTTCAAGATAACCCTTTTTACCTTTAAGTTGTTTTGCTTGTTCATTACTTAATGGACTAGCATCTAACTTGTTTGATTGGTATAAGTTATATGAAGTGTTTGGTGATTTATTAACTTGATAGTTAATTGTATTTAATTTAACTGATTTTTTATCCCAGTAATTGTTGTTCTTTTGAAGCTTCCAGTTTAAGTTTGAACCTGTCCAACCAGTTTGTTTGAACGGACCATCGTAAACCATGTATTTTGAAGCAGTACCGTATTTGCTACCGTATTGTTCAACAACTTTTTGGTTTTGTGGGAAGAATAATGGGAATCCCATCAATAACTTGAAGTAAGGAATCTTCTTATCAAGAGTAACCACTAATGTATGATCATCAGTTGCTTTAACTCCCAATTCAGAAACTGGCTTTTTACCATCAGCAATTTCGCTAGCATTTTTAATTCCGTCAAATAATGAAACGTATTGTGAGCCAGTTTTTGGATCAACTGTACGTTGCCATGAATAAACGAAATCCTTAGCAGTTACAGGATCACCATTTGACCACTTAGCATCTTTACGTAATTTAAATGTATATGTAAGACCATCATCAGAAACCTTTGTTGATTTCGCAATCCCTGGTTCAATTTTGTTATCTTTACCTAAACGATAAAGACCTTCCATTACGTTATTTAATTGATTAAAACTAGTAGCATCAGTTGCTTTAGATAAATCCATTGTTGGAATTTCAGCAGAATCTGTCCAGTTTAATGTTTGGCTATCACTACCAGCATCTTTTGATCCACAAGCTGCTAAAGCAAGTGCTGAAAGAGTAACTGTAGCTCCAGTTGCTAGTAATTTCTTAAATTTCATTACTAACTACCACCCTTCTTTTTACTATTTTCTTAAAACTATCATTTAGCTTTTTTTAGATTATATCGTAAAATGAGAAAAAATACAATATTCTCATAATATTCACATAAAATTTAATTTTAAATCTAAAAAAACTCGATAAACCTTGATAAAACAACATTCTATAATATTAAAAAATATTATTTTTTCCTAAATCTCTTAAATTTATTCAATATATTTTTGTTTTTCCTAAATTTTTTTTATTTATCCTTAATTTTTTTGGGGTATATCTTAATAATTTTTATAATAAAAATTATATTTTTAATTTTTAAAAA
>NZ_BAML01000030.1 GCF_000615845.1 Ligilactobacillus hayakitensis DSM 18933 = JCM 14209 | reverse complement strand
GTCTTGAGCGTCATCCGTAGGATCTACTGGTTTCTTACCACTTTCATCAACTGATGTCTTTTCTGTTACTAATTGATCACCTGGAATTGTATCCTTTGATCCATCTGAGTAAGTAATTGTGGCTGTACCATCATTTCCTACTTCTACCGTAGTTTTGTCTGGGAAGTTTCCTTCATTAGCTTTTTCGACTTTTTCCTTAACTGTTTTCTTTTCATCGTCTGTTAAGTTTGTCTTGTCTGTTACTGGTGTCTTTTCTGGAACTTTTGGTTCTACTGTATCAGCAATTGGTGTCTTTACTGGAACTTCCTTAGTTACAGGTGCGTCCATTGAAGGATCGTTAACTGTAACAGTGATTGGTCCTGTAACTTTTGTCCCTGGAGTTACGATAATGTTGCCATCATCATCAAGTTCAACTGGAACATCCTTACCATTTTTATCCTTAGCAGTTACAGTTGTGTCAGGAGTTGCGTTATTTACAACGTATCCTGTTGGTTGCTTAGTATCTGTTGGGGTAACAGGTGTTGCATCCCCAGTAACTTCTGTCTTAGGAGCATTTGGTGCTGGATCTTCAGGAACTTGTTGTGCTAAGACCCCTGTTTGAATATATGTGCTTGGGTACATACCTGTATCATCACCGAAATATGCTGAAACTGGTAAGATACCTGATTTATCTGGAACCTTAAATGCAATGTTGCCGTTACCATCATCTACCATGAAGTATTGTGGAGCTTCTTTGAACTTCAATATTGTACGTACATAAAATGGGTTACGTGCCCCGTTAACGTTAAGGTCTACATTTGTATTAGTTGTGTTTCCTTGAGAAACTTCATCAATATTAAATTCAGCTTTTCCATTAGCGTCAAATTGAGCTGTTTCACGGTAGTCTTCTGAATGGATTTCTTCATCTAAACCAGCATTAGCAGTAGCAAAAGTATAACGTGTAATGTATAATTCAGGGTCATCTAAGTATTTAGCCACACTTGGATCAACATTAACGAAGTATTTTGAACCTGTTAATTGTCTAGCAACTGTTGGTGATAAAACTGAACCTGTCTTCTTGATAGCTTCATCAATAACCATCGCACCGTATTTACCAATGGTTGGATCAAAGTGCACACTACCACTAGGTGTTAAACCTTCTAACTTATCAACTGCAGTAGTGTTAGTTGAAGTTGGAGGTACAGGGTTTCCTGAAAGATAACCATTAGTTACTGATTGTTTAATTACTGAATCAGTTCTTGAGTTGTATACATAAGCACGATATGGGAAGAATTCAGATCCTTGGTTGTTGTCTAAAATTTGTCCCACTGTATCTTTTAATGTAAGGACCCCTTCAGCACGATAGTTACCTAAATCAGCCCCACCGAAAATCCCATCAGCTTTGATTGCTCCTCTACGAATATATTGAGCTTCAAAGATGTTTGTGCCTGGGACACGTTCAAAGTAAATCTTTTGGTTAGGACGACTAACTGGGTGAACCCACATTTCTGAAACTTGGTCAGCTAAAGTATCGTCTAATTGTAGACGCACTTTCCAATCTGTACCTGAGTTTGCACCTGCTGAAAAGATGCTGACATTGAAGTTAACTTCTTTTGAATTACGATCAACTTCACTTAAGTTAGGAAAATTGAAACTTAAGTTTTGGAAGGTATAGTTGTTAGTTTCTTGTTCATCAGCTGTCCCCATTGAACGATCACCAGTAGTTACTGCAGCTTTTGATTCACGTAATTGAGCATCTAAAGCTGCTGTATCTTTTGGAAAATCAGCTACGTTAAATGTTGTTGTAGTAGCTTTTTGATCATCGTTAGCTGTATCAGTTGCTGGAGTTGTGTCTTCAGCTTGTTTTTGTTCATCTGCAACTGGTGTTTTCGTTGCAACATTATCTACTTTAGTTTGAGTTGTAGTATTTTCTGCTTGTGTTTGAGTTGCAGCATTATCTGCTTGAGTTTGAGTTTCTTCATTTTCATCTTGGGTTGGGTTAGTTGCAACCGCAGTTTGTTCTGCATTAACTTGATCAGCAGATGCCACGTGTCCTTGCATCATAAATGTTGCCCCGATTAAAACAGAAGCAACCCCTACGCTAAAACGTTTGATTGTAAAACGTTGCTTACGATCTTGATGCTTTTGTTGTTGTAATTTTCTATTATTTTTAGATAGCATATCGTTTCTCCCCTTCACTAAAATTTTGTAAATTTTTTTACATAACCTACACTTTTATTATACACTATCCATAATATTTTTTTAGCTTTTTTTAATTTTTTTTCATAACTTCTTCAAATTTATAGTAGCAATATAAAAATTATTTAAAATACAAAGAAAATTTCCGCATCAAAAAAGACCTGACCGCGAAAAAAATTCCGCAATCAGGCCGTATAGCCAATTCTATATATTTCAAAATTTTTAACATTAACTATAATTGAACTTTCCCCAATCCTAACGCTACAAGCGCACATAGGGCAAAGATTGCAATTACCAGGATACTTAATTTTTCATGTTTGGTCATCGGTTGTTGTTCTTGCTTGCAAGCTTGATAGAAGAAATAAAAACCGGGAACAAACGCAATCGTCATTAACCACAAGTAATGCAAGCTCGCCAAAATAATGGCCCCCGCTTGAAAAATACTTGCCATCACTCCAATGAACAATTGCAGATACTCGCGTTGTTGCCACGAATATTGAATTTGATATAACGCCACCAATAAATAACAAAGTATATAAGCTGACGTACAAAGTGTATAGGCAAAAGTATAAGCTTGCGTAGTAAATAGCATCGACCACACAAAAATCGTCTGCATGATACCAGCGATTACCAATGAAATTGTAGGGGCTCCATGATCATTCAATTCCCCCCAATACTTTGGTAAGAGCTTATTTTGCGTCATTAGCGTCGCAACTTCGGCAGGCAGCAAGGTCCATGATAACCAAGCTCCCGCTACCGAAATAATTAATCCAATATTAATCACAATCGCACCCCACTCACCAACAACGTGGCGTAAGATAGCGGCGATTGCAGGTTGTCCTCCTTGCATCAATTGTGATTGCGACATCACACCATATGGCAAAATTGACACAAAGATATATATTAGCAACAATGACAACAAACCAATATAGGTAGCTTGATAGGCATCAGCACGTCGTTTTGCCCGGTTGGCCAACACCGTCGCTCCTTCGACTCCGACAAACAACCACATCATAATCAATAAACTGCCCTTAATTTGGGTAAATAAATTAAGTGAAGGCGCCGCAGATAAATTCTCTCCTACATTCAACCAGAAATTCTTCGCGAACATCCCCGTTTTAAAAGCTAACATCATCACAACTACGAAAACAAACAACGGAATTAACTTACAGATCATGACAACCGTATTGATAATCGTGGCACTTTCAACTCCACGATTAACTAAGTATGTTAACATCCAAATACAAACCGTTGCTCCTAAGATTGAAGCAATATTTTGGCCATTGCCAAAAATCGGAAAGAAATTCCCGAGTGCACTCATCATCATGGTCGCTAAAGCGATATTTCCAATTCCCGCTGCCAGCCAATAACTCCATCCACTAATAAATCCGGCTAAGCGTCCAAAACCTTCCTGCGCGAATACAAACAAACCGGCATTTAAATCTTGGCGTTTACGTGAAAGATTCAGCAAAGAAATCACAAAAAAGAACACTCCTAAACCAACAATCAACCAAGCTAATAGTGCTGGTCCTCCACTGGCAACGCGGGCCAAATCACTAGTAATTCCAAATGCCCCCGCTCCAATCGAAGAAGAAATGATTAAGGCAATCAGTCCTAACTTTCCAATTCCTTTTTCTTCATTATTATTCATTTTTTTACTTCCTAACAAAATTTTTTAACACAATGAATAATTATACAGAGAATATTAAAAAATACAAGCATTTTTCCAGAACCCCAAACTCCTTTACCATCAAGTTTCCCCCGCATTTTACGTAATTTTCCCACAAAAAAAGCATCCTCAAAAATTGAGAATGCTTGTATTTTTAATCAACAAACGTTAAATTCGTTGGTTGTTTTATTTTTAATTCTGGATGCGCTTTGAGGTAAGCAATAATCAAGCGTGAGACTTCGGTTTCTCCAAGTTCTAATGCTTTATCCGCACTAAACATTGGATAATCGCCCCCACCGATTCCACGGTATTGATTAATTACAACTTTCAATTTATCATCAGCCTTTAAATCCTTGCCGTGATATTTTAAACTTGTAATTCGTTGTCCGAACGGTTGATTAATATCAATCGTATAATCAATTCCGGAATAGTAATCGTAGTTGTAAAACTCTGGCTTGGGATCAGCGAAAGTTGGGTTGATGCCCACACTACCATCAGCTTCTTTAACGAAAAATGAAGCACTCCGTTCAAGAGCGGATTTCATATCAGCTCCCGAAATTTCTTCTAACATCAAGGTATTAGGGTAGACATAAGAGTTCATCACATTTCTGATAGTGACTTCTTCATCTAAACCACGAACTTCATCATTAAATAAAGCCGTTCCAGCAACATCAGCCCCTAGAGCTTCCATTTGCACGCGATTTACTAATTCAAGATATGCATGTCCATGCGTACGCGCTTGCATATGGTCTTCAATCAACATTCCTCCATCAATATGAGCGATTGTTTGATCTAACCATTTTTGAACATCTTCTTGCCAGTCATTAACTAGCGGCAATAAGAATTGGTTAATTGCTGTGTCTTCAGTCGAATGAAGTTCAGCTTTACGACTCACGACTTGTTTTTTATCATCTAACTCAAGCGTGATTTCCGCCACGTTTGCCCCGCGATAACCTGGTTGCGTTGTGGCGACATTGCCAATTACTTCCGCGATTTCACGGTGTTGGTGCCCTGTGACTAAAGCATCAACCCCTTCAATTTGCGTTAATAATTGATAACCTTCATTTTCACCGGTAAGCTTTTCTGTCGGTTCTCCTGTTTGCAGATTCCGTTCGAACCCTCCGTGATAAGCTAGTACCAAGACATCCACCAATGGGCGTAATTGAGGGACAAGCTTCTTAGCAGTTTGATAAACTGATTCAAACTTCCAGCCTTCAATATGTTCCGGCTTTTCCCAATGTGGAATATATTGCGTTGTTAGCCCGATAACACCAACCTTCACCCCATTTTGTTCGAAGATTTTGTAAGGTCCATCAATAATCTTGGTGTTAGGCCCCTCTTCAATATTGGCCGCAAGAATTAGCGCTTCATTATGTTGATACACCGCTTCTAAATACTTGGGACTGTAATTGAATTCGTGATTCCCTAAGATATGAACATCGGGTTTAACCACATGAAAAATCTTAGAGAAGCGTTGATAATAATCTTTTTGCTTACGCATTTGATAAGCGTAATCTGTGAAAGGTGATCCTTCTAAAAAATCACCGTTTTCTACATATAATATAAGGTCGTCTGGATTAGCTTGACGAATTTGACGAATTAACTGTGATGCCTTCAAATAACCAAATGGTTGATAGTCATCTTTTTGGGCATAATTGGTTGGATACATAAACCCATGAACATCACTTGTTGAGAGAATTCTAACTTTCATTTAGACCAACTTCTTTCTGAGCATTCCTGACAACCAGTCAATTGCTGTAACCATGATGATAATTCCTAAAAGAATAATCCAACACGGTCCCATGAACGGGTTTGAATCGCAAATAATAGTGGAGTACCGATACCACCGGCACCAACCATCCCTAAAATGGAAGCTGAACGCACTGCAATTTCAAAACGGTATAGCGTGTATGATAAGAATTCCGGCATGATTGTTGGAATTGTCGCTAAAGTTAAAACATCAGTTGCAGTTCCCCCGGCAGCGTAAATTGCTTCGTCTGCGCCATGATCCATATTTTCAAGGGCTTCTGAGAATAACTTCCCTAACATCCCAATTGAGTGGATAGATACCGCAAGGACCCCGGCAAATGAACCCGGTCCAACTGCTTTAATGAACATGATTGCGAGCACGATTTCTGGGAATGTTCGAATTAAAACTAACATGAATTTCCCTGTTGTTGAACGTGGATGTAACTTTCCTTCATTCTTACCACGAGCTGCCCAAAAGGCAAACGGTACGGATAAAACTGCTGAAATTACTGTCCCTAAAAAGGCAATCGCAAGGTTTGTAAAATCAATGAAACCAAGTCTTCACCGGAACCATCATATACATATGCCCAATCCGGATGCGTTAAACCATGAAAAATTGATGATGAAACTTCACCAGCTGATTCTTGAATCCCTGAGAATGTAAGTCCTGTAAGGGCCCATCCATAGATTACAAGGACAACTAATGAAATCATTAATGTTGAATATTTTTGCCAAAATGTTTTTTGAATTGTTTTTGTTTCAGTCATATCCTATTGTAACCTTTCTCTTAAGTAGTTTGATAATGCGTCAATCACGACTACAACAACTAAAATAGCAAGTGTGATAACTGCTGTTTGTTCGTACTTGAATGATGAAAGGGAACGTTGTAAGAAGACCCCGATACCACCAGCACCAAGGTACCCTAAGACCGTTGATGCACGCACGTTAATTTCAAATGTGTACAAGAAATATGAAATAAAACTGTTAAGTACTTGTGGAATCACCGCAAAGACAATCACTTGAATATTGTTAGCTCCAGCAGCTCTTATGGCTTCAAGTGGACCTTCATCAATGGTTTCAATTGCTTCATAGAACAACTTAGAAATCATCCCAAATGAGAAAATCGCCAAAGTCCAAACCCCAGCACTCGCACCGATTCCGACAATCGCAACCGCTAAAGCTGCTAAAAGCAAGTCCGGTAAAGTCCGAATAAGGTTCAAGATGAAGCGAATTACTCCGCGGATTACCGTGTTCTTCACGATATTACGGGCAGCTAAAATTGCAAATGGGACCGCAACAATTGTCCCAAGCGTTGTCCCTAACAAGGCCATTTGAATCGTTTCGATAATTGGTTCAACGATGATATTTGTGTATGACCATTGGGGATGCATCATTCGTTGTAATAAAACTGTGAAACTTTGAAAGTTTTCGAAAAACTTACTCATTTCAACCCCAGTTGATACAGCTGAAACATGAATTAATCCCAACAATACAAGTACAATCGCCCAAGTCTTAACGTGGAACTTTTGTACCCAAGTTCTTTTTGGTACTTGATTTTGCATCCTTAATTAAGCCTCCTTTGATAACTTGTTTTTGCTTTCATCATAGATTGAATCAAAGTCTGAACGTGAAACTTCTGCAATTGGCTTATCATAAACTAATTCGCCCGCACGTAAACCAATGATACGATCAGCGTATTCTAAGGCCAAATCAACTGAGTGCAAGTTTGCAAGCACAGTCATATTGAAGTCCTTGTTTAATTGCTTTAAATCATCCATAACTGACTTTGTTGTCTTTGGATCAAGGGAAGCAATGGGTTCATCAGCTAAGATAATTGTTGGATCTTGCATGAATGTTCGCGCAATGGCGACACGTTGTTGTTGCCCCCCAGATAATTCATCTGCGCGCGTATAGATTTTACTTGCCATGTTAACACGCTTTAAAGCTTCAACGGCTTTTTGCTTATCTTCTTTGCTGAAAAGACCTAACACACTTTTCCATGTTGGATAATAACCGACACGACCTGAAAGGACATTTCTTTGAACTGAAGCGCGCTTAACGAGGTTGAACCCTTGGAAAATCATCCCAATTTTACGACGTAAATTACGTAAAGCTTTTCCTTTTAAATTAACGATTGATTGTCCTTCAATCAAAAGATCGCCTGAAGTAATATCATGCATGCGATTAACTGTGCGTAATAAAGTTGACTTTCCGGCACCAGATAAACCAACGACCACAACGAATTCCCCTTCATACAAGCTAAGGTTGATATTTTTTAACCCGACAGTTCCGTTAGGGTAAACTTTTTTGACATCTTTAAATTCAATTACAGCTTTCTTTTCCATTTGTATATCCTTTCAAAAAAGGGACTACGAAACCAATTCGCAGCCCCAAAATTTATTATCTTTAATTATTTTGTGATTTCCATCAAGTCATCACATTCAAATACGTATCATGGAGCCAGCATAACATTTATCTTTAGATACTTCGGCAAGCATTTTTAATTATCAATCACAATTAAAGTGACAAATTCCTACCTATTATATATGTATCTTTTTATGTTGCTTTTTTCCATGTTTGTTTAAAGTGAAGTTTAAATCACTTAAATATTGAAAAACATGAGTCGCAGCATTAACATCTGTTACAGATAACATGTTAAGCGTTTCTCCTTTTAATGTATTTTTTTAATATATTACCTAATTCCGTACGTTATTGCAATATATTTTCTGATTTTTCTTGAAAAATTGTAAATTCGTTAAAATAAATGTTTATAATAAGCTAAATCCGCCCATTTTTCCGAATAAAACCACAAAAAAAGCGGGACTTGTTGCATGTCCCGCTTTTTCTAATTACTTATCTAATTTTTCCGCAATCTTATCGTATTTACGAATTACATCAAAGTTACTGTCTTTTGAATCAACATAACCTTCATGTGTGTAAAGCGTTGAAACGATCTTGTGACCTTCTTTAGTTTTAGCGATATCCTTGAAGGCTTTTTGGAGTTTCTTTTGCCATTTAGGACTCATATCACCACGAACTGTAATTGTGTCATTTGGAATCTTAGCAGTAGTGTAGATAGGAACAATTTTCTTTTCGACATCTGGTGTATCTTTCTTAACTAAACGTTCTGCACCTTGGAAAACAAAGGCTGCATCTGTATTCTTGTTAAGCACTGAGATAACCCCTTGGTCGTGACCTTTCACAACCACAGTCTTAATCTTGTTTTTCTTATCGTTAATATTAATGCCTTGTTTGTACATTGATACTGCTGGGTAAATCCATCCAGCGGTTGATGTTGTATCTTGAACCGCAATCTTCTTACCCTTAAGATCCTTAAGGCTCTTAATGCCACTACCTTTACGAACAATTACTTGTGCGCGATAGTAATCGACTAATTTAGACTTATCAAATTCATCGTTAGTCCCTTTTTTAATATCATAACGAAGAGATTGTAAAATTACTTTTGAGTTGTATTGCTTGTGAGCTAAAACATATGCATCAGGTGGTAAGAAACCAACATCAACTTGTTTTGAACCCATCGCTTCAACGATTGTATTGTAATCAGTTGAAACAGATACCTTAACCGGAATTCCTAATTCCTTTTTAAGCAACTTTTCTAACGGCTTAGCCTTAGCTTCCATGCTCTCGGCATTTTGTGACGGTACAAATTGAACCGTTAATTTCTTAGGCGCATAATCCGCATGAGCCGTACTTGTTGTTTGCGCTAATCCAAGGGTTGTCCCTGCGATTAGGGCAGCTGATAAAAATAATTTTTTAAAGCTTTTCATTGTAAAAAAAAAACTCCTTTTCGCTAAATTGATTATATTATACTGGGACAAAAATTAAATTTCAACCTCTTTTTTAAGATTTTTTTAATTTTATTATATTTTCTTAATTTTCGTATCGTAATGAAGAATATATCGATTTTTTCTTATAAAAGTAGATTTTTCTTAACATTATGCTATATAAAGCAGATTTTATTTAGATTATTATGGTTATATTTTTAGCTAAAAACGCAAAAACAGGTGATTTCTCACCTGTTTTTAATTTATTTATCTAGTTTTTCAGCGGTCTTGTCATATTGACGTAAGATATTAAAGTTGCTATCTTTAGAATCCGTGTAACCTTCATGCGAGTAAAGACTAGAAATAACCTTGTGACCTTCTTTAGTCTTGGCAATATCTTTGAAAGCTTTTTGAATCTTCTTTTGCCATTTAGGACTCATATCACCACGAACTGTAACAGTATCATTAGGAATTTTCGTAGTTGTATAAATAGGGACTACTTTATCATTAATATCAGGAGTATCTTTTTTAACTAGACGTGTTGCACCTTGAAAGACAAAAGCGGCATCCGTATTTTTGTTAAGCACAGAAATAACTCCTTGATCATGACCTTTAACAACCACTGTCTTAATCTTGTTCTTTTTATCGTTAATGTTAATACCTTGCTTGTACATTGATACAGCAGGATAAATCCAACCAGAAGTTGATGTTGTATCTTGCACCGCAATCTTCTTACCTTTAAGATCCTTGAGACTCTTAATACCGCTATCTTTGCGCACAACGATTTGTGAACGATAAAAATCAACTAATTTAGACTTATCCAATTCATCACTCTTATTGTTTTTCACATCATAACGAAGTGCTTGCAAGAGAACTTTCGCATTATATTGCTTATGCGCTAAAACATAGGCGTCAGGTGGCAAGAAGCCAACATCAACTTGCTTTGATCCCATCGCTTCAACGATTGTGTTGTAATCAGTTGAAACCGACACTTTCACGGGAACGCCTAATTCTTTTTTAAGTAACTTTTCTAATGGCTTCGCTTTAGATTCGATACTTTCAGCATTAGAAGACGGAACGAATTGCACCGATAACTTTTCTGGCACATAATCTGCGCGAACCGTACTTGGATTTTGTGCTAAACCAATCGCACCTCCTGCAATTAATGCTGCTGATAAAAATAATTTCTTAAAATTTTTCATTATTTTTCGAGCCCCTTTTCGAATAAGAATGATTTTCATTATACACGCTACATTTTTTTAATTCAAGATGTTTTTAGGTTTAACCTTCGGCTTTTAGGTTGTTATAAATGCTTCTTGAGATTTATTTACGTTTAGTAAGTTATAATATCTTGATATTTATCGGATATAAATTTTCATTGTTCGTATTTTATTTAGGTAAAAAATAAGGACAGGAATGATTCCTGTCCTTAATAAGAGTTATTTATCTAGCTTTTCAGCGGTCTTGTCATATTCACGAATGACATCGAAGTTGCTGTCTTTAGAATCTGTGTAACCTTCGTGTGAGTAAACACTTGAGACAATCTTGTGACCTTCTTTAGTTTTCGCGATTTTCTTGAATGCATTTTGAATTTTCTTTTGCCATTTTGGACTCATATCACCACGAACTGTGATTGTGTCGTTCGGAATTTTTGCAGTTGTGTAAATTGGAACAACCTTACTTTCAACTTCAGGTGAATCTTTTTTCACTAAATTACGTGCACCTTGGAAAACAAAGGCAGCGTCAGTGTTCTTGTTGAGCACTGAGATAACCCCTTGGTCGTGGCCTTTAACAACAACTGTTTTAATCTTGTTTTTCTTATCGTTAATATTTACGCCTTTTCTGTACATTGAGACAGCTGGGTAAATCCATCCGGCAGTTGAGGTTGTATCTTGCACCGCAATCTTCTTACCTTTTAGATCATCAAGGTTCTTAATGCCACTATCCTTTCTGACAAGAATTTGTGAACGATAGTAGTTAACTAATTTTGATTTATCAAGTTCATCTGATTGGTTGTTTTTGTAGCCATAACGAAGAGCTTGTAAGATAACTTTTGAGTTATATTGTTTGTGAGCTAAAACATACGCATCAGGTGGCAAGAATCCAACATCAACTTGTTTTGATCCCATCGCTTCAACGATTGTGTTGTAATCGGTTGAAACTGACACCTTAACCGGAACGCCTAATTCCTTTTTGAGTAATTTTTCTAACGGTTTCGCCTTAGCTTCCATACTTTCGGCATTTGACGAAGGTACAAATTGAACCGTTAATTTCTTTGGCACATAATCCGCTTGGACATCGTTCGGTTTTTGAGCAAACCCAATAACTGCTCCGGCGATTAACGCTGCGGAAAATAAAATCTTCTTAAAGCTTTTCATTACTGCAAAACTCCTTTTCTTTAACCTTGACTTTATTTTAATTTATCCCGAATTAAATTGCAATATGTTTTTGAAATAATTCGTATTTAATTAAATAAAAATGTGTTTTAAGGATTATTTACGTTGATTGTTCGTTATTTGGTTGTGTAATAGAATTTGCAATTTTTTTCTTTCCTGGTAAAATCGATTCAGAAACATCCATGATCGGAGGAATTTTTGATGGATTCAGTTGAAAACAACCAACTTACCCTTTCGTTTTCACAAGAACAATATCAGGCACTTCAAACTCAAGCTGCACTTTGTCATCAAGATTTAGCAGATTATGTCCATGATCTGGTTATCGCCAAGCTCAAGGCCGATGGTGTTGATTTTGAAAAGCATACTGATCTACCTGATGATGAGATTTTAAAGTTAATTAATTTAATCTAAGGCTGGGGAAAATCAACTTCTAACAAAAAAATCCCATTAAACAAATAGTTTCATTAAAAAAGGCTGACAAAAAAGGCTTGAAATTAAAAAACTTAAGAAATCACGTTTTCAAGGCCGTTGATTTCTTAAGTTTTTTTTATTATTTTTGATATATTTTTTCAAAAAAGTTAGTTTTTTAAATCCTCTTTTTCGTGCCAAAATCGTATGATTTGGAACGAAAAAACTGAGATTTTGATGATTTTCCGTTCCAAGCACCCGTTTTTCGTTCCAAAACACCCTATTTTGGAACGAAAAACAAAAAAGTGGTAAGATAAAAAAGAACAAATAATTAAACATTTCTGAATCTTCTACCCTATTAACTATTTGAGAATAAACACGATGATTATCTGCATTACTTGTATTACCTGATGGGGTTTTAATCAATGTATGTTGATTAAGCATTCCTTTTAATGAAAGATTAATCACTATTGTCCCTACTTTTTCTTTCTGAATCCCGCAAATATTTCTCCAAAAATTACAAATAATATTGAACATATTACTCCTAGATACATCATATTATTCTTTAAAGGGGTTCCACTTTCCCCTGCATTCTTGATTTTAAAAATCTCTAACCCAAGTACATTAACGTTATAATTCATTAAATTATTCAAATTTACAATATAATATCCAATCCAAATTAAAATAGAACTGATTAATGAACTAAATAACATACCAAAAATTATCTCAAAAATAATTCGTAAATCTTGTCTTTTAAAAATTCTCATTACCCTCACCTCTAAATATAATTTTATAAAGGATGCAATCCACTACTGTTAAAACTAAAAAAATAAATCCTATCAATGCTGCTAAAATTATTTCATGTAACCGATCACAACGATAGTATAGCACGCAATATAGAGGGGAATATTTCATTTTCGTTACAAAATTCAAGTTATATTTCCATTACAACATTTTTTCGTTCCAAAACACCCTATTTTGGAACGAAAAACAAAAAAAGTGGAACGAAAAAAGCCGAGAAAATTTCTTTTCTCAGCTTATCTTTAAAATTTAACTGGCGTTTTAGCTTCTTTTCCTTCAATCATTAAAAGATTGTTATCAAAGGCTTGGATAACCATTTGTTCTACCGCGTGGGTAGTATAAAAAGCAGTATGTGGGGTTAACGCAACGTTTGGACGCTTAATTAAATCAGCTAAGCGGGCATCTGGGAATTCTTTTTTGCGCCAGTCATTGTTGAAAATTCCAACTTCATTTTCATATGTATCTAAGACAAAACCAGCGACCTTTCCTGAATCCAAACCGCGAATTACCGCATCAGTATCAACCAACGGGCCACGCGAAACGTTCACAATCACAACGTCATCTTTCATCTTTGCGATTGATTCATCATTAATCATATGTACGTTTGCGGGCACATCAGGTACGTGTAATGAAATCACGTCTGCTTGCGCATAAAGGTCATCTAAACTATCAACATAGTATCCTTTAGCTTCAAGGTCAGGATTTCTAAACAAGTCATAAGCAATCACTTTAGCTCCAAAACCTTCCATGATTTTCATAAAGACTTGTCCAATATGACCTGTTCCAATTACACCGACAACTTGGTCACGGACTTCACGCCCAATTGTTGGGGCCCAACGTAAGTCCCCTGCTTGAACTTTTTGTTCCATCACGGTTGCTTGACGTAAAACGTTAGCGGTTTGAATTGCAGCGTGTTCCGCAATCGCATTTGGTGAATAAACGGGAACGTTTGTAATTTGGAAATTGTATTTTTTAGCTGCCGCTTGATCAATGTTATCAACTCCGACGTTTCTAAGAGACATCTTGTTGATTCCAAGATCAGCTAAAGCTTTAAGTGTCTTTTGCGTATATTCTAATTGTTGGAAAACAACAACCCCATCAGCGCCTTGAGCCAATTTAGCAGTGTCTTCGTTCAAGAGTTGATCCGTAAATTGAACTTCAATTTCAGGATGATCTTCTTGCCATTGTGCCACGAATGGCTTTTCATCTTCGCGAATTGCGTAAGCGAAAATCTTCAAAGCACTCACTCCTTTTTCTATATTAATTGTACATTTCATTTCGATAACTCAATTTAAATTATAAACCTTAAAAAATGTAAACGCAAACTAAAACAGCCTTCATCCTTGATTTTAAAGCTTTTTTAAATTTTATTTATCTTAACTCAAAAATTTTTTTCACTAAAAAAATTTTTAATCAGTTTTTTTAAAAAAATACGTAACATATCCTTAAAACCGCGATATTTTGGCTTTTTATCGTAAAAATCACTTGCATTTACATCTTGTTTTATAGTACAATACTTTCAGAACAAGGGGTAACCCACGTTTTTATTAAATTCCAACGGAGGTTTTTATCTAATGAACAAGAACGAATTAGTAGAATTAATGGCCGAAAAAATGGGCTCAACAAAGAAAGAAGCAGAAGCAGCTTTAGTAGCATTCACAGAATCAGTTAAGGACGCATTAGTTGACGGTAAGAAAGTTCAATTAATCGGCTTCGGTAACTTTGAAGTACGTGATCGTGCAGCTCGTAAAGGTCGTAACCCACAAACTGGTGAAGATATCGAAATCCCTGCATCAAAAGTACCTGCATTCAAGCCAGGTAAGGGTCTTAAAGACGCTGTTAACAAATAATTAATATTATTTTTTGAAATTCAACCAATCGGCATTTTTGTCGGTTGGTTTTTTTATGTTTTT
>NZ_BAML01000031.1 GCF_000615845.1 Ligilactobacillus hayakitensis DSM 18933 = JCM 14209 | reverse complement strand
TAAACAATATATTTCGGGCATTGAAAAACCAAAATTTGAATTAAATAACGTTACTGACTGATATTATTGAGTAATCAACTTGTTAGTAACAAAGGGTGTTTGTCAACCACCCAAATGTAGCCACATTAAGGTAGGAGATTAGGCTTGCCTAACCATTTGAACTACTGACACGCAAGTGTCGTGAGTTACAAGCCCCCGAACTTGTTCGGGGGTAGTTGACCATGGTAAATTATTGATGTCACAATCATTTGGTCATAAAGCTTCACGCTTATTTATTTAATATATGTAATTAGATAATAAAAAAATAAATAACACATCAAAATGAGGTCAAATTAAGGCCTCATTTTTTGTTGTAAAATGCAAATTTCGTATCAAAAAAATAAAATTTAGGCCTGCTGCCTAACTTGACAAGTTATAAAAAAGTCTTATCTTAAATCGACTTTACAGGTCTTAAATTTTCCTTTAAGATAGAAAACAAGGTTAAAAAAACCCAAAACCTAGTGTCGACACCAGGGGACAAGCACTATATATTGTATGATATGTAGCAAGCTAACAATTGAAAGGATGGTTCAAAAGATGTTTGAACGTTATGTTGACGTGGTTACGCATTTGCCACAGTATTCAAAAAATGTATTTAAAAAAGGCTATTTCAAATGGCTTATCAGTCAAATGAAAGGTTGGGGTCATTTTTCATATGGCTTATTGGCATTTAATTTTATCTTACAGTTAATTTCACTTTTCCAATCTTTTGCCAACAGTCCATGGACGTCATTAATTGCCTTTGTCGGGGGAAACTTATCGGTTGCCTGCGTGCTTGGGATTTCTAATCGTTCTGCGATTCAAGGTTGGGCCGGCTTATTTTCAGCGGTCTGTATCGCAACTACGGCGGGCATTGCGCACAATTACGCTAACATGTGGGAACAAATTGGCTACATTATCTTTTTAGATATTTTTTGTATCCTTGATCCTAAATGGAATGAAGACATTCAAGTTGAAAAGTTCAAGGGACTTTTTGATTGGATTAAATATATCGCCTTCTTTTTTGTTGCATGGGCAGCTACATACTTTATCTTTAGTATGACTAATGATCCACGCGTCTTCTTAGATTCATTGACTCTTGCGATGGCAATTACAGGTTCATTGCTTGAATTAAACCGAAAACGTGAACAATACTATGTTTGGACCATCTCTTCAGTTTTCACAATTGCCCTTTGGTTTCAAACAATGCTTCAAGGCGATGGAAACTTCGCATTAATTTTTAGTTACAGTGTCTTTTTCTTAAATGATATGTACGCATTCTTCAGTCAACGTGGCTGGTTTAGAATTGAAGCAAAACATTAATTAGCAATTATACATTAACAATTATTTATATTTTTTTGGTTTACACATAGACCTCAGATTTAGGGATTTCCTTTAAATCTTGAGGTCTTTTTTATGTTCTTTGAAGGATATTTAAAAAATAAATCAAATGATTTATCGTAAAAATATTAATAATGTTATTGACATTCTAAAATAATGGTAATAATATAATACATGTAAATTGAATAAATGATATTTTTTTCGTCTTCTTGAAATTTAATTAACGATATTTATTTTCAGATGAAGAGAGTTTTAGAGATTTAATTTTAGGAATCTTTGAAAAACGAAAAAAATATGTTTGAGAAAGGAATGGTAAACAATGCTCACCATAATATTTATGGCCTAAGTCGCAAGGCTTGGGAAATTCTAAAGTACATATGAAAGAAACAAAGGAAAAAAGTTAAAGCAACTTGCTAGTGAAGATTTGCATTTCTAGCATTAGTTTTGATGAGTTGTGTCAGAGTTTTATTAAGTTATATTTCATATTTTGAAGTTATGCTTGAGGTTGGAAAAGTTAAATGGGAAAATAATAAATTTATTATGTGGTTTTATAAGTTTATTTTGATTGAGATACCAGTTGTGGTAATTTTAGCTGGTTTGCAAGCATTAATGAGATATTGGAAGTAAAAAACAGATACAAAAGGGCTAACAAAAAGTGTATAAAGAGGAATAGCAGTGGAAAAATTTTTAATGATTGAAACAAAAGATACGAGCTACGTGCTCCAAGAAAATAGCGTGGAAAAAGTTAATGTCTATGACAGCTTCAAAAAAGCTAAAGTAGCGATTCAACAAGCAAAAGATTTGGTCTTATTTAAAGTGCATACAACTAAAGATGGGGACTTGAGTTATGCCAAGACTAAATTGACGTCGCATTATCATGAAAACTGGAAAGCGGCCTATATCTTATATCGTCAGGATGCTAACTACAGTTTTTCGGCGGTGGCGACAGCTCAAACAGCTTTCAATAACTTGACGGATGCTGAAGATCGCTTACAAAAAGGGATGGAAAAATTTAACGAAGAAGAGTTCAGCAAGGAAGTAACGCGTTTGACTGAAACCAGACAGGGACGTTCTGTGGAACAAGCTTATGTTGTTTACCGCGATTATCTCTACTTTGTTAACGAGAATTTCGACAAGAGTGTGACGTGGAGTTATCGTCGCGTTGCGTTAAGTAAGCAAGTTGAGCAACACAAGACCGAAATTAATTATGAAGATGTTCGCCAAGCACTCTTGGATTTTGGCAAAACTCAAGAGGATGTTTTAGCGGCGTCAATTGCGTTGATGGCCTTGTTGGGGGTTAAGGTTTCGGGGAATAATCAGGGGATGATTTTAAGCGATGATGAACTTAGTCATATTAAAAAGGCTGATTTAACGCCAAATTATCTTCATGTCCCTGGCAAATACGAGCGTAAAATTCCGCTTAAACCAGAAGAATATGCTATCTTAAAGCAAGGGTTAAATGCAGAGATGTACTATGATTATGCGCAGTGGCGGTTGGAAAAATTAGCGACTTCCAAGTACTTTTTTGCGAGTTCTCAAACGGGTTTGAGATTAGAGTCATATTCTTATGTCACGGGAAAAATGATGAAGGTTAAACATTGGTTAGAGAAAAATGCCAAGCTAAACTTGAATAGTTTAGGGGTCAGAACGCTTAAAGTTTTGGGACAAAAGCACTTGTATAAAGAGTTATTGAAGCAAGGTTTAAGCAAAGACGCTGCCAGCATGCGAACTTGCGTGACATATGCGGTTATCACTGATCAGGTAACCGAAGACAATGAACGCAAACGCTTGAACTTTTTGCGTAACTTAAACAATGCAGTGAAATAACAACTAGAAACTATGTGAGCGAAAAAAATTAAAGATAGATAGTGAAAGCAAAAAGAGCGACGAATTCAATGTTCGTCGCTCTTTTTATCAGATTATTTTTCCATCGGAAAAAAAAACGCTCTTAACTTAACTTTAGCGGGTTTTAGAGCGGTTTTTTAACTACTTTAATATCTTAGCTACCGTTTCTACGGTCGCATTTAAGAGAGCTTTGCAGAGCTCTTAAATCAAAGTATATCATAAAAGAAGAAAGTAATTCAATCTTGAAATGAAGAATAGTTCTTTTTATAATGAAAGCGAATACAAATGGAGGTGTTGTTATGAAAACAAAAGTAACTATCCAAGAAAAAAATCTAGTCATTAAACCTCAAGCTTAGACAAAATCTGGGCCCTAAAAGATAAATTAATTATTCCATTAGCTCATGTCAAAAATCTCAAAGTAGATGGGAAAATTTTGGAAGGTTATAAAGGAATCCGCATTCCGGGAACAGCGATTCCAGGATATTATTATGCGGGGACTTTCAAAAAAGAAGGGAAGAAAACTTTCTATAATACTCACCAAAATGCAACGCCTTTGGTAATTGAGTTAAAAAATGAAGACTTTGATCGATTAATAATCGAAGTAGATGAACCAGAGTCAGTTATTAATGAAATCGAATCACAGTTATCATAGAAGGTAGCAAAAAGAGCGACGAATTTAATGTTCGTCGCTCTTTTTATCAGATTATTTTTCCATCGGAAATAAAAAAACGCTCTTAACTTAACTTTAGCGGGTTCTAGAGCGGTTTTTATATCGTCATATAACTTAGCTACCGTTTCTACGGTCACATTCAAGAGAGATCTGCAAAGCTCTCTTTTCTTTTATTATTATAACACAAAAATCTAAAAAACAATATAAGAAAAGAGCGATGAATTTGATTTTGTGGCTTTTTTTGATTAGTGTGAATAGTTGATATAATAGGTTTTTGTCAATATATATTTATAATTTTGATTATGGATAAATAGTTAAGATAATGATATAATATCGATTGTGATAGTTGAGACGGTAGCTGTCAACTGCGAAAGGATGGTGGTGCATATGTACCCAAGACTTGAGAAAGGACAGCTGTTCCATGACGGTATACGAAGCATTGAGCTTAGTAATCCAATTCGGGACTTTACTGATTACATTAATCAGTTTATTTTTCCAACGGAAATAAAAAAAAGCCGCTCTTAACTTTAGCCGGGTTTTAGAGCGGTTTTTTTAATTGTTTCTATAACTTAGCTACCGTTTCTACGGTCACATTTAAGAGAGCTCTGCAAAGCTCTCTTTTCTTTTATTATTATAACACAAAAAACTAAAAAGCAATATAAGAAAAGAGCGACGAGTTAAATTTTGTCGCTCTTTTCTACTATATATATGTTATTTGATCTTAACTAATTTTTTGAAAATCACAAATCCAATCACAAAAGTAATCACGTCAGCGACTGGTTGGGACCAGACAACACCGTGATAACCGAAAAGGGGAGAAAATAAAGAAATTACTGCTAAAAAGACAATTCCTTGTCTGGCAATTGACATGGTTAAAGCTCCCAAAGCATTTCCGGTTGATTGGAAAACGGTGGTATACACAAGTCCCGCACCAATAAATGGGGTTGTGCATAAGAAGGCACGTAACATATATGTTCCTTCGTTGATGATTGCGCTATCGGATACGAAAAGCTTCATCAAACTTGGCGCGAAAATCATGAGGATGATTGATAAGACTGTTGCGTAAATCACTTGCACCATAAAATCAAAGCGTAAAATTTCTTTGAAGCGTTGTGCGTTTTTAGCCCCGTAGTTGTAGCCAATTAATGGTTGCGCCCCAAAAGCAAATCCAACCATGACCAAGATAACCACAAGGTAGATTTTTTGCATGATTCCCATCGCTGCGACTTGGCTGCTGCCGTAGTGGGCAAGGTGAGTGTTTAAAATCGCCATCCCAAACGCTGTCATGAAATTCGTGATGGAAGCTGGAAAACCAATGTTCAAAACTTGTTTAACTTGTTCTTTTGAAATCCACATCACGCGATAATCTAAAGTTGCGACCTGACAGTCTTTGTGCGTGAAGTAGAGTAATAAACTTGTGTTCAAGATATACCCTAAAACATTAGCGAACGCCACACCTTTAGCGCCCCAACCGAATCCAAAGATGAAAATCGGGTCTAAAATAATAGTTAGTACGGTCCCAGAAATCGTCGCAATCATTGATTTCATCGCAAGGCCTTCAGTTCGAATAATATTTCCAGGAACAAGGGAGACCACGATGAAGATTGAACCTAAGACAATGACGGAATAAAAATCACGGGCATAGGCAAAAGTTTCAGGCGTTGCTCCTAATAATTTTACGATGGGATCTCTAAAGATAAGTAAAATCCCAGTTAAAACTAAAGAGGTTAAAATCGCGCTGTAAAGCGCAAAGCTACTAACACTAGCGGCATCTTTGAGTTTCTTTTCTCCTAAAAGCCGAGAAATCAAAGCTGAAGCCCCTAGTCCAAAAATATCTCCGACGGCAATTAAAAAGTTGAAAAGCGGTGCGCCAATTGCGATTCCCGCAATCAACTTCGTGTTGCCCGTTTTAGCGACAAAATATGTATCGGCGAGGTTGTAGATCATACTTGCGACCATCCCCCACACAACCGGCATGGCGAGCTTAAAATAAACTTTTTTCACCGGCATTTTTTCGAATAATTCTTCCAAAAAATCCCTTCTTTCTACTATTGTATAACTTATTTGAAATCATCAGGTAAGCTGAAATGCTTGAAGTCAACGTTCACGAGATTTTGACGATAATATAGCAATGATTTGACTGATAATCCTAAAGCTTGCATCATTTCGATTTCAGTTTTGTCTTGATGACGCGCTAAGAAATCGTAAATGTAGCTTTGGCGTAACTTAGAAGGCGCTAATAGCATCCCCAATTTCCGTTCATCTTCGCGCAATTGCATAATCAAAGCATTTTGCGTGGCGATAGGGGCAAGATGATTCTCATCGAATTTTTTAGCGAAACAATAAGCGCCATCATCCATGATTTCGATATTTGATAACAATGCCTCTTTGAGTTCGCCGGAAAATTCGTGTAATTTTTGATAC
Organism: Ligilactobacillus hayakitensis DSM 18933 = JCM 14209; assembly: GCF_000615845.1. Classification (GTDB taxonomy): domain Bacteria; phylum Bacillota; class Bacilli; order Lactobacillales; family Lactobacillaceae; genus Ligilactobacillus; species Ligilactobacillus hayakitensis. The sequence goes on along the minus strand of NZ_BAML01000031.1, from coordinate 8,221 downwards.
TTGAATTTCAAGATATCTTTAGGTAATTGTCCTTGCGCAATGAAAAATAACAGTAATTTAGCTTCGCGCGATAAGCTCGATGACCTAAGAATCGTTGGTAAAGCTTCTTGCCATCCGGTTGTGATGTTATCGTATTTATTAACCTTTCTGGTTTCAATATCCACAAAAGGGTAATGATCAATCAAATTGTGACTATAAAGGAAGGTAAAATACTTCTTTAAATGAAAGAAATACTTATTGATAGTGTTATCCTTGATGTCGTAAGTCACTTTTAGATTGTTGAGATAACTTCTGAGGTCAGCTTCTTTAACCAAATTAATATCGGCACCTTGTTGTGCTTGGCTGATAAGATAATTATAGAAATTATTGATGGTGTGTTCGTACAAATATAAGGTTGATTCCTTATAGTGTTTAGTATGTAATACCCAATCAGCGAATTCTTTTTGGTAAGGGTACATGTTAATCCCACCTTTCCAAAGGATTATTATAACGAAAAAAATAAAATCATGAAAGTAGATGCAACTATAATTAATAATAGTAAAAACTTGTCACGATTAAAAGAATGTGAGAAAATCTAACTAAGAAATAACGGAAAAGAGGGATAGAGATGACAGAAGATGAAAAAGTCGAAGCACTAGCGCAAAAGTTAGCGGAACAATTCCTTCAAGATACGTATCAAGATGGGGACCGTTTTTCAGAAGAAGAAATGGAAAGTATCGTGCAGTTGGTCGATAAGTTAGCTCAAGATAATCGTAATGAGGAAAAAACTAACAATCAGAAAAAATAAAAATAACGAAAAAGAGTAGTGGAAAATTTGTTTTTCCGCTATTTTTTTATGCCGAAATGCAGTGTGCAATGCGTTGAGTTCTACTGATTTTCTTGTAAAAAAAGAAAAGATTCTTGTTAAAAGTTGATAAAATAGCATTTTATTATGATGTTATGAAAACGAAAATTGAATATAAAGGTTATTAAAAAATGACGAAATTGTGAAAAAAGTTAGAAATTTCCCTATGATGTCAATTGCATAAATAAAATATTAGCTCTATAATTAAAGTTGTGCTATGCAGTTTACAGAATATTATTTTGTTAAATTATATTTTGCAAGCTAAAGAAAAACTTAAAAGGAGAAACGAAATGCTATCAAAAAATAATACTCGTTTATATAACGAAAAAATGAACCGTAAAGATTTCAAATATACAATTAAAAAATTAAACGTGGGAGTTGCCTCAGTATTAGTGGGGGTAACATTTGGATTAGGCGTTCTTGTAGGGAACGCTTCAGCTGATGAAGTGGCTGCAGCCCAACCACAAACAACACAAGCAGCACCAGCTGATAATCAAGAAACTGCAAATAATCAAGAAACTGCAAATAATCAAGAAAACAACACAACAGCAAACAACTCAGAAAATAAAGAAACAACAACATTTAACGTAGCTGATGCAACAAATGATACACCAGTGTCAGCTGATGCATTACGTACAAGTAAGGTAGCTGATGCTACAGAAAATCAAAACAATCAACATAGAAGTTACACTGTGCCAGATCGTACTCAAACAGCTCCAGAATATACAAAAGATGGTGATGGTGACCGTTACGGTAAATTAGTTGATGATTATAAGATTGGTTGGACACAACAACAATTATCATATCGTCACAATGATCCTGGTTTTGCCTTGTCAGATGATGGATTGACTCTTGTTTACCGTGTGTCTGCAGGGGATACAACAGACTTTAACGTTAATGATATTTTATCATTAATTTATGCTGAAAAAAAAGAAGGCTCTAACGAGGTTCTTTGGGGTGATGACAAGCGCTTGGCAGAAAACGGACAAACTGACCCAGCTAATGGAACACAATGGGCTTATAAGAATGGTTACAGATATTATGCAAATGGGAAACAAGCATATGTTTTAGATATTGTTGATAAGAAACGTATCGGAGACTTTTCAATGGATTTATCCCCAGAAAGATACGCTAATGCATCAACAACAACAGAATTAGTTGTTCCCGCAGATGATGATTCTAATAAAGTTCATTATCCTGGTGCGGTTATCAAATTAAATGGTGAAAATAATGTTAACTACTATCAAGATCCGGAAATGAAGAAGGGATACCTTGTATCTACTAATCGTGTTGCTAACCGTATGGGATACGCACAAGATTATGTTGGATTACAAACTTTACGTTTTGCTATCGTTCCAGTTAACGCTGCACCATTTATCGATGTGCCACAATCAGCAGCTAAAATGGGTCTAGGGGATGCTCCATATAATGATGCTGAAAACAAGATGGATTATTATAGTGTAGCTGATGCTAACGCTGTTAAAGGAATTATTGCTGACAACATGGTAGTTAAAGACTACATGGATGATTATGTAGGCAAGCCTCTTAAAGGTAAGACTTTACAGATTGTTGATGAAAGCGGTAAAGAAGTAACTCCTGATCAAATGAAGGAAAAGACTTTATACACTGTTAAAATGATAGCAACTGATTCAGGTGATTTAGTTACAAATGAAGAATTTAACGTTGTTATTGGTAAATTACCAGCAGCTTCACAAACACCTTCTGATTTAGCAGTTAAAGAAGATGGTACAACAGTAACAGGTAAGGCAACACCAGGCGCAACAATTACAGTTACAGGTGCTGATGCTGATGGTAAAGAATTAGGTACTACAACAGTTAAGGAAGATGGTACTTTTGAAGCTCCATTATCAACACCACAATTAAGTGGTCAAGAATTAACTGTAACAGCTCAAGAAGAAGGTAACCGTCCATCTTCAGCTACAGTGACAGCACCTAAGAAAGAAGATAGTGCTAAACCAACTGACATGAAGGTTTCAGACAACGGTAGCCAAGTAACAGGTAAGGCAACACCAGGTGCAACAGAGACTGTTACAGATGCTGATGGTAAAGAATTAGGTACAGGAAAAGCTGATGACCAAGGAAACTTTACAGTTGATTTAAATGAACCACAAACAAAGGGTCAAGAATTAACTGTGACAGCTCAAGAAGATGGAAAAGCACCAGCGCAAGATACAGTTAAAGCTCCAGTTGTTAATAAAGACAACTTAGAAGATGCAATTAAAGATGGTAAGGACTTACAAACACAACCAGGTTACGATGCAGTTGATCAAAAAGATAAAGATACTTTAGACAAAGCCTTAACAGAAGGTCAAAAAGTATTTGATGATTCTAAAGCAACACAACAACAAGTTGATGATGCTGAAAAGGCAATCCGTGATGCAATCAAGACAGTTGAAGATGCAATTAAGGATAACAACGACAAAGCAAATCAACCATCAGCCCAACCAACAGGTGTAAAAGCTGTTAAGGATGAAAATGGAACAACAGTAACAGGAAAGGCTCAACCGGGAGCAACTGTAACAGTAACCGATAAAGAAGGAAATGTTGTCGGTACAGGTAAAGCTGACGATAAAGGTAACTTTACAGTACCAGTTAAAGGCGACGCTACAACATTAGAAGTAACAGCTCAAGAAGAAGGCAAGAAGCCAAGTGCCCCAGTTGAAGTAAGCGTTGAAGATAAGACAAACCGTGACACAAACAATGGTCAAAACAATGTAGACAAGTCAGGCTTAGAAAAAGCAATCAAAGATGGCAAGGATACGCAAGCAGGCGACAACTACAAGAACGCATCAAATGATGACAAGAAAGCATTAGATGACGCAATTAAGCATGGAGAAGACGTCAAGAACGATCCAAAAGCAACACAACAACAAGTAGATGAAGCAACAAAGGCAATCGAAGATGCTATCAAGAACATCAACGGTAAAGCAAATCAACCATCAGCCCAACCAACAGGTGTAAAAGCTGTTAAGGATGAAAATGGAACAACAGTAACAGGAAAGGCTCAACCAGGAGCAACTGTAACTGTAACCGATAAAGAAGGAAATGTTGTCGGTACAGGTAAGGCTGACGATAAGGGTAACTTTACAGTACCAGTTAAGGGAGACGCTACAACATTAGAAGTAACAGCTCAAGAAGAAGGCAAGAAGCCAAGTGCCCCAGTTGAAGTAACAGTTGTAGACAAGACAGATCTTGGTAAGGCAATCGAAGATGGCAAGAACACACAAGCAGGCGACAACTACAAGAACGCATCAGATGCTGACAAGAAAGCATTAGATGACGCAATTAAGTATGGAAAAGACGTCAAGAACGATCCAAAAGCAACACAACAACAAGTAGATGAAGCAACAAAGGCAATCGAAGATGCTATCAAGAACATCAACGGTAAAGCAAACCAAGCAACAACAAAACCAACAGATGTAAAAGCTGTTAAGGATGAAAATGGAACAACAGTAACAGGAAAGGCTCAACCAGGAGCAACTGTAACCGTAACAGATAAAGACGGAAAAGTTGTAGGTACAGGCAAAGCAGACGACAAAGGTAACTTCACAATTCCTGTGAATACTGATAAGACACAATTAGAAGTAGTTGCCCAAGCAGAAGGCAAGAAGCCAAGTGCCCCAGTTGAAGTAACAGTTGTAGACAAGACCGATCTTGGAAAAGCAATCAAAGATGGCAAGGATACACAAGAAAGCGACAACTACAAGAATGCATCAGATGCTGACAAGAAGGCATTAGACGATGCAATCAAGAACGGTGAAGCTGTTAAGAATGATCCAAACGCAACACAACACCAAGTAGATGAAGCAACAAAAGCAATCAAAGATGCCATCAAGAACATCAACGACAAAGCAACAACACAACCAACAGGTGTGAATGCAGTCAAGGATGAAAATGGTACAACTGTGACAGGAAAGGCAACACCAGGTGCAACTGTAACCGTAACAGATAAAGACGGAAAAGTTGTAGGTACAGGCAAAGCTGATGACAAGGGTAACTTCACAATTCCTGTGAATACTGATAAGACACAATTAGAAGTAGTTGCCCAAGCAGAAGGCAAGAACCCAAGTACACCAGTTGAAGTAACAGTTGTAGACAAGACAGATCTTGGAAAAGCAATCAACGACGGTAAGGATGTTCAAGCAGGCGACAACTACAAGAACGCATCAGATAATGACAAGAAAGCATTAGATGACGCAATTAAGCATGGAGAAGACGTAAAGAATGATCCAAAAGCAACACAACAAGAAGTAGATGAAGCAACAAAAGCAATCGAAAATGCAATTAAGAACATCAACGACAAAGCAACAACAAAACCAACAGACGTAACTGCAGTCAAGGATGAAAATGGTACAACTGTAACAGGTAAAGCGGAACCAGGTGCAACAATTACAGTAACTTACCCTGATGGTACGGTTGTTGGTACAGGTAAAGCTGACGACAAGGGTAACTTCACAATTCCTGTGAATACTGATAAGACACAATTAGAAGTAGTCGCACAAGGAGAAGGCAAGAACCCAAGTACACCAGTTAAAGTAACAGTTGTAGACAAGACAGATCTTGGAAAAGCAATCAACGACGGTAAGGATGTTCAAGGAAGCGACAACTACAAGAACGCATCAGATGATGACAAGAAGGCATTAGATGACGCAATCAAGAACGGTGAAGCTGTTAAGAATAATCCAAATGCAACACAACAACAAGTAGATGAAGCAACAAAAGCAATCGAAGATGCAATTAAGAACATCAACGATAAGGCAAATAACGGCCAAAACGATGTAGTAAATGTAAACAACCAAGGTAACGTGATAACAGGTAAGGCAAATCCAGGTGCAACAGTTACAGTAACTGATAAAGATGGAAATGTTTTAGGAACTACTACGGCTGATAAAAATGGAGATTTCGCTGTTGAATTAAACCACCCACAATTAAATGGTCAAGAATTAACAGTGACTGTAACAAATGAAGGTAAGAACCCAACTTCAACAACTGTAAAAGCACCCGTTGTTGATAAGTCTGCCTTACAAGCAGCTGTAAATAATGCTCCATCAGTACGTGGATCAGAAATGTTTGGCTATGCTTCAAAAGATGCACAAAAAGCATACAATGACGCAATTGCTGCGGGACAAAAAGTTCTAGACAATCCAAATGCAACTCAACAAGAAGTTAATGATGCATTGAAGGCAATCAATGATGCATTGAGTCAATTAGTAGCTTCAGCTCTTGAAAATGGCTACAATCCAAATGCTGATAAAGACGGAAATGAAAATGTATCATCAAATGGAGCTGCATTGGATGCTAACAAACCAGGCATGTCAACTATCACATTGACAGATACTCATACTAGAACAAGATATGAAACTCGCTACGGTTGGAAGTTCATTGACGGAAAATGGGTATTTGTTGAAATGACAATGGATGGAACAATTATTCGTGTGATTTCATCAACAGGTGTAAGTACTTTACCACAAACAGGTGAAACTGATGAAAATACTTCAATTATTGGAGCAGCTCTAGTAGCAGCAGGTTCAATGTTTGGGTTAGGTATGGTATCACGCAAACGTAAAGAAGACTAAGATAATTATTAATTTATATTATTAATTGAATATGTTGAAAAACAGTTAGACAAACCGGAAACGGAAAGTCTAACTGTTTTTTGCTTTATGGTATTTTAGATTAAAAAATTCAATCAGGTACACAGTGTGAAATTGTAGATTTTGGATGAATAATATAAAAATTTCTAAAAATATTTAGAGGTGAACGTTGAAATATAGAGGTTTTTGAGTATTTATATTTATGGATACACTCAATATACGTAAGTTACACCAAGTTTCTTAAAGAAAAAAGTATGAATTTTTTTAGTTTTTAGCACACTATGGACGTTGTATTCAATTTGTACTGGTTGTATACTAAACATACAAGAATTTTACTAAATTTTTGTAAATAAATAATTAAAAATAAATTGATTTTATGATTAAGAAAGGTGATATTTAATGGTTTCAAAAAACAATAGTCATCTATATGATGAAAAGATGAACCGCAAAGATTTTAGATATTCAATTAAAAAATTGAATGTCGGTGTTGCCTCAGTTTTAGTTGGGGTAACTTTTGGATTAGGAGCGCTTGTAGGCAGCGCCTCAGCTGATGAAGTTGCAGCTCAACCAACATCAACACAAGTTGCTGCTTCAGCTGATGATAATCAAACTGCTCAACCAGCAACGCAAACAACAACACTTAACGTTGCAGATGCACAAAGCACACCAGTTTCAGATGATATGCTACGCGCAAGTGCAGTTGCAGATACAGATCGTGCAGCTCAAACAAACGAACATCAAAGTTATACAACTCCAGATCGTTCACAAACACAACCAGTAAATACTGATGACACAGCTAAATATGGAGCATTAGTTGATGATGGATATAAGATTGGTTGGACACAACAACGTTTATCTAACCGTCCTAATGACCCTGGTTTTATTTTATCTGATGATGGTAAGACTTTAGTTTATCGTTTAGCTGCGGGTGATCAAACTGCTGCTTCATCTAATGATGTATTGTCATTAATCTATGCTAAACAAGATGATACTCATGTTATTTGGGGTGATGACAAGCGTTTGGCAGAAAATGGACAAACAGATCCTGCAAATGGAGTTCAATGGAGTTACTATAAAAAGAGTAACTATTTAGCTAATGGGAATCGATCATTTGTCTTAGATCTTCTTGATACAAGAAGAATTGGGGACTTTAAAGTTGATTTAAATCCTGCTAACTATGCTGGTAAAGAAACAACTAGTGAATTAGTGATTCCAGCAGATAATGCTTCTAAAAAAACTTATTATCCAGGTGTAACAATTAGTGATTCCTCAGAAGCTAATGTTAACTACTATAGCGGAAGCAAGTTAGCAAGTGGATATTTAGTTGCTTTAAATACTCTTGCTACCAAAATTAACAAGTACCCACAAGATGTTTGGGGAACAGAAACAATTAAAGTTGTTCTTGCACCAGTTAATGCTGCACCAATGATTAACGTTACTGAAACAGCTAAGAAGATGGGCTTAGGAGATGCACCTTACAATGATGCAGAACATGGTGTAGATTACTATAGTACTGATTCATCAGCAGGTATTACTTCCGGCAATATGGTCGCAACAGACTATATGGATGATTACATGAAAAAAGCCCTAACTAATGCTGTTAAGATTGTTGACGAAAATGGAAATGCAGTTACACCTGATCAAATGCAAAAGAAGAAACTATACACAGTTCAATTAGCTTCAACTGATTCAGGTAACTTAACATCAAATGATAGCTTTAAAGTTGTAATTGGTAAATTACCAAGTGCTAATGATCCAGTTG